>CAZZVZ010000263.1:0-5253 GCA_964657655.1 Gammaproteobacteria bacterium
TCGCTCGACGCCACTGCACGATGAGGCTCTGTCAGGCCCGACTGCTGCAGTGCGTACGCCACCGCGAGACACTGATCCTCGCGCCACGGCGCTGCAATCACCTGCACACCGAGCGGCAGCGCGCTGGTCGCCCCTTGCTGCGGCCATACGGGGACGCAGCAGACCGGCACGCCCATCGAGGAGATCGGCTGCGTCAGCAGGCCGATGCTGGGGCGCGCTGGCAGCCTTGTGTCGCCGAACTCAAGCCAATCGGTGCCGATCAGCGGCGCGCTCGTCGGCGTGGCCGGCGCGAGCAAGATATCGAACTGTTCAAAGATCTCGAGCAACTGCCTGCGACACCGCGCGCGCCATTTCTGTGCGCTGAGATACCAGCGCGCGGGAATCAGGCTGCCTGCAATCAGGCGATCACGCGACAGAGGTTCATAGTCCTGGTAGCGGGCCTTGAGCCTTGACGCATGCAGGGCGCCGCCTTCGGATCCAGTCACGATGAAGGCTGCAGCACGGGCCTGTTCGGCAAGTTGCCACTCCACCGTGCCAGATGCCTGCAGCACCGATGCGGCGCGCGCCACGGCAGCACGCGCTTCGTCCTGGGCGTAACGCTCGAAATGGCCGCCAAGCACAGCGATGCGAAGTCCTTCGACACCGATGCTCGGGATTGAATCCGCAGTGGGCTCGACGGCACGCCTGACGCACGCCGGATCGTTCGCGTCGAACCCCTGCAGTGCGTCGTAGCAAAGCGCCAGATCGTTGACCGAGCGCGCGAAGGGGCCGAGGTGGTCAAGCGAATGCACGAAGGGAAACGAGCCGCTGCGTGGCAGCCGGCCAAAGGTTGGCTTCAGGCCGAAGATGCCACAAAAGGACGAGGGAACGCGGATCGAGCCATTGGTGTCGGAGCCAAGACTCAAGGGCACCAGGCCGGCCGCCACGCTGGCTGCACTGCCGCCCGAAGAGCCGCCCGCAATTCGCCGCGTATCCAGGGGATTGCGTGTCACGCCAAAATGACTGTTCTCGGTCGTAAAGCCGTAGGCGTGCTCGTCCATGTTGACGGCGCCCACCAGAATTGCGCCAGCCGACTGCATGCGCGCCACCAGCACCGCATCGGCTGTGGCGGGTGCCCGATCACGATTGACGATGCCTCCCGCCAGGGTGACTTGATCTTTCACGTCGAACAGATTCTTGACGCTGTAGGGTACGCCGGCAAGCGGCCCGAGCGCCGTGCCCGCGGCGCGTGCTGCATCGACTGCTGCCGCCTCGGCCAGCGCACGTTCGCTGTACACCGCCGTAAATGCATGCAGCTCTGCGTCACGTTCAGCGATCGATGCCAGACATTCTCTGGTCACCTCTTTGGCACTGCGCCGCCCGGCACGGACATCTTGTGCGATCGACAGTGCCTGACTTGCCAGGGGGATGGCGGTAAAAGCCCTGCTCGCTGCACGGTCGGTCATGGACGATACACCGGTAGCGGCTCGTCATGTTCGCCGAGTGCCTCTTCGCCAAGGGCTGCTGCAATGGTCGCGATGCGGCTGAACTCGAATTTTACGCGCGCCGCCGCTGCGGGGTCGAGCGCATAGCCGCCCAGCCGCAGGGCCGCGTCCACGTAACCGTCTAATTCGGTCATCAGCGGCGCACCTCACGCTGGAAGATTTCCATGCTGAGTGCCTTGGTCCGAATGAATCCGGCGTCCGACAGCGTCTCTACAGTGCGTGGCCGCACCTCGTCGTAGCTCAGGATCTCTGCCACCCGGGTGGGACGCTTGGTCAGCAGCAGCACCTGGTCGGCCAGATAGACGGCCTCTTCAAGATCATGGGACACCAGCATCATGGTGGTACCGGTCGCCATGAATACTTCCTGCAGCTTTTCTCGAATGAACAGCGTCATCTCGAAATCGAGCGCCGAGAATGGCTCATCGAGAAACAGCACCTCGGGTTCCGGCGCGAGTGCGCGCATGATCGAGGCGGTCTGCTGCTGTCCACCCGACAGCTCGTAGGGATAGCGCTTGAGATCGAACTTGACGTCAAACGACGCAATCAGCGCGTCGAGCCGGCGCGCCACGTCAGCCTTGCTGCGACCGGCCAGGCGCAGTGGATAGGCAATGTTGTCCACCGTTCTGAGCCATGGGAACATGGCCTCGCGATAGTTCTGGAATACGTAGCCGACCTTGGTTTCTCCGAGCTCCTTTCCCTCGAACAGAATCTTGCCGCTATCGTAGGGAATCAGCCCGGCCATCATGTTGATGAGCGTCGACTTGCCGCAACCGTTGGGTCCGAACACCGACACGATCTTGCCCTTGGGAATGTCGAGATCGAAGTTCTGGTACAGCGGCGCTCCGGCGAAAAACTTGGTCAGGCCGCGAATCGTGATGCGCGGCGTCGGGCCGCCCGCATTGAGCGGTGCGACAGCGACCGCAACAGGCAGGGTTTTTTCGGCAAGCGCGCTCATCGTCCGCTCCAGTGAACGATGCGTCGCTCGCTCAGAAGAAAGAAAATGTTGAGCGCATAACCAAGCGCGCCGGCCAGGAGAATCGATGCGTACATATCACGCACGTTGAGTACCTGTTGCGAATCGATGATGCGGTGACCAAGACCGTTGTCAGAGCCGATGAACATCTCGGCCACGATGACGATCACAAGGGCCATCGAGACACCGCTGCGCAGGCCCACGAAGATGGGTTGCAGGCTCTCCCAGATGAGCACGTCCTTGAAGATCTGCCAGCGGTTGGCACCCATCACGCGCGCTGCCATGACGCGCTGCTTTCTGGCGTTCATGACACCATAGGCGCTGTTGAACAGGATCACCAGCACGGAGGCGAAGGCAGCAATCGCCACCTTGTTCAGATCGGTGACGCCAAAGATCATCATGAACAGTGGAATGAGCGCCGAAGATGGTGTCGAGCGAAAGAAGTCGATCAGAAACTCGACACTGCTGTACGCGCGCAGGTTGCTGCCAAGCAGGATGCCCAGCGGCACACCCACGATGGCTGCGATACCGAATGCTTCGAAGGTGCGCAGCAGCGTGTAGCCGAAATCCGTCAGCAGGGTGCCGCCCCACAGGCCTTGCACCAGCGTGGCGAGCGTGTCACCTGGAAGCGGCAACAGGATCGGGCTGACCATCTTGGTGCGCACCGCGATATCCCACACCACGAACAACAGGATCGGGCCGAGCGCTGGCAAAAGCCTCATCAGTCCGGCCGTCATGCGCTTGCGCGGAGCGACTGAAGGGGGTTGAGCCACACTGGGCAACGAGGCGAGACCGCCCTCGGACATGGCAGTGGAATTGGTCATTGTCTACCCCTTGTAGAGCATCGGCTCGACCAGCACCCGCGTCTTGAAGATGCCCTTGTCGGAGAACAGGTCGAAGAATTTCTGGAACATCTCGATGTCGTATTTGGTGAACTCGTAGGCGAGCTTGTAATCCGCCAGCGGGACTTGCGAGGTCAGATCGCCATCGATTGCTGTGTAGCCCTTGAGGTATTGGCGTGCCTCCTCGGGATGCTTCTTGACCAGATCAATGCCACGCGCGTAGGCGTCGATGAATTTCTTGGCAGCGACCGGATTGGCCTTGATGAATTCCGTGGTGAGCGTGGCTGACCCTCCGAACCAGGGTGCGTTGGGGTCTCCGAGGATGTAGTGCGCGACCACGCCTGCCTCCAGGACACGAGTGGTCCCTGCCAGCCGGCCAACCGTGCCGGTCGGCTCGAGCGTGTAGACCGCATCGATCTGGCCGCCGCCGAGGGCGCCCACATGGTTGGCGATCGGCAGTTCGACCACGGTGCAGCCGGTCGCGCCTGCGCGCTCGAGCATGGTCTTGGCAAGCGTCACATTCTGGATGCCAGGTCCCGAGCCGACCTTCTTGCCCTTCAGGTCGGCCACCGTCTTGTACGGGCTTGCGGTTTGCACCAGAAATTCATCGAGCACGAATTTCGCATTACTCGGATTCGACGCGAAGATTTTGAACAGCCCCGGTGAGGCGATTTCGCCGATGGCGAGATTGGCCGAACCGGTCCCGTTGGCGCTGCCGTCCGAGCGCCCGGCGAGCATCGCCTCCATGACCTGCTGGGCACCTGCGAACTTGAGCGGCTCGACCTCAAGACCTGCTTCCTTGAAATATCCCTTTTCGATGGCAGCGAAGAAAGGCAATCCGGCGGCCACCGGCCAGTAGCCGATGCGAATGTGGGACGTTTCAGCCGCGCGGACTGCAAGCGGCCCTGCTGCCAGCGAGACGCCCGCCGCCGCTGCCGCCTTGAGCAGCTGACGTCGTCGAGAAGAAAGAGCAACGAAGGGTGCTGTGTGGTGCGTCGAATCAGGTGGGGTCATGGCGCGCTCGGTCGAAGGAAAATGAAATCGGAGGAAGGAATCGGAATCTCAGGCAACGGCTTGCGCGCTGGCGAGAAATGCGCGCCAGCCACCAAATTCGGAAATATCGCGCGCACCAAGCACCGCGCTGCTGTCACATACAAAGCCTTGCAGCACCGAACCGTCACACATCTCGATGCTGCCGATGCCAAGCGGCCAGGGGATCGCAGCGACGAACGAGCCGTAGCTCTCGATCGGCATCTCCCACACTTCGACGGCGATGGCGGTGCCGCCCGTGCCATGCGCGCGCACCAGACCAGGCTTGGGCGGTGTGCTGTTGGCGAGCTGGAACAGACGGTAGCAGGCGGCCGTGTGGCTCTCTGAGACCTTGCGCGCTCCGCGCTCTTGCAGCTGCCCGTTGAGCGGCAGGCCGCTCATGTGCGCCCCGACTGCCACCAGCTTGATGGTCGAGCCGGCGCTTCTTGCAAACGGCGTCATCTGTTTCGGCGCGATGCCGGTTTGGCCGGCACCAAGCGGAAGTGCGCTGGCCGCGTGGACGCGTTGCGCCAGATCGGCCAGGCGCAGGTCACTGCAAGCCGGACCGATCAAGGTGACACCGAACGGCAGACCGTCGCTTCGAAACGTGGTCGGTACGGCAACGGCAGCAAGGTCCAGGAGATTGACGAAATTGGTGTAATAGCCGAGTTCGCGATTGCGCTCGATCGGCTCCTCGCGCACTGCTTTGCGACTCGGGAAAGTGGGCGCGGTCGGCACCAGCAGCGCGTCGATCTGGTCCCACAAGGGGTGGATCGCCTGGCGCTGGCGACCGAGGGCAGTCATGGCACTGAACAGGTTGCTGGCGCTAAAGCGCTTGCCGTGGCCGATGATGGTTCGCACCACGGGATCCATCTCGTCTTGGTGCTGATCGAAGAATGGAGCAATCGCGTTGTAGCGCTCGGCG
>CAZZVZ010000264.1:0-5247 GCA_964657655.1 Gammaproteobacteria bacterium
AAATGCCGTGCAAACTTCTCGACCTTTTGGAACAATCATCGCCAAA
Source organism: Gammaproteobacteria bacterium (assembly GCA_964657655.1). Classification (GTDB taxonomy): domain Bacteria; phylum Pseudomonadota; class Gammaproteobacteria; order Burkholderiales; family Burkholderiaceae_D; genus CAJCIC01. The sequence continues at coordinate 47 of CAZZVZ010000264.1, forward strand.
GGATTCTGAAGTTGGCCCTTTCAAGGTGCATCCGGCTTCGGTTCACACAACATCAAAAAGGGAGACCGACCGTGAAGCACCGCGCATGTGCATTGCCATCCTTGCTGCTCGCCATCTGTTTTATGCTGAGCGGTTGCAATTCGGGCAGTTCGACTGGCGATGCACAGTCACAAGCCGCGCAAGCCACAGCCGCCGGTCCAGTCGCAGTCGAGCGCGCTGCAAAGCCAAAACCATCGCTGGCGGCGTACTTCGGCAAGCTCGGCAGCGCCGGCTACGTCAATCAGACCGGCACAGCGGCGAAGTTCAATTTCCCATTCGCGGTCGCCGCGGATAGCCACGGCAACGTCTTTTTCACGGACCTAGATAACAGCGTAATTCGCCAGATCGCGCCTTCTGGTGCAGTCACGCTTGTCGCAGGCGTTCCTGGGCAGACCGGGTATCAGGACGGTCCGCTTGCCACTGCGCTTTTCAGCATCCCTGAAGGTATCGCAGTCGACAACGCCGGGAACATCTTTGTGGCGGACGTTGGCAACAACGTGATCCGCAAGATCTCTGCCGCCACCGGCATGGTCAGCACGTTTGCAGGTTCGATGGGGATCTACGGAAGTTCTGACGGCGTTGGCTCAGCTGCTTCGTTCAACAACCTGTTGGGTTTGGCGATCGATTCCAGCAACAATCTCTACGTCACTGACTTCCCAGCAGCGCGCGTGATTAGTCCGGGTGGCGTGGTCACAACCCTGCAGTACACGGCACCGCCAAGCTTCTATGCGCTCGCAGTGGCGGTCGACAACCTCGGCAATCTGTTTTTTACGAGCAGCGACAACACCATCGCAGAACTCACGCCAAACGGCACTTTCACCACCATTGCCGGAAGCTCTGGAGTGACAGGAAACGTCGACGGGGTCGGAAGCGCTGCGAGTTTTGATGCCATGCTTGGAATTGCAGCGGACGCCAGCGGCCATTTGTTCGTGACCGATTCAAATGATGACGTGCGCATGGTCACGGTGAGTACTGAAGAAGTCGCCACCATTGCCGGAGTCGCCAATCAGACTGGTCGCGCGGCGGGTGTGCACAAGCGCCATCTCTTCAATGACAACGGCATCGCACTCGGTGTGGCAGGGGTGTTGTACGTTGCAGACTCGGATCACAACGTGATCCGCGCCCTGTCACCGCAGCAAAAGGGCAGCGCCAAGAACGCTCATACCGTATACACGGTTGCTACGCTTGCAGGAACCCAGTCACAAGCCAATACGGTCGACGGCGACAAGTCGTCCGCCCGCTTCGAGTTGACCGGCAACATGGCGTACGACAGTGCGGGTGATTTATGGATTGTCGATTCCGGTGCCAACACGATTCGCCAGATCATGGCCAATGGCCAAACACGAACGGTCGCGGGTACAGCCAACGCGACCGGTTCAGCTGATGGGACCGGAGCGGCTGCAAGTTTTAATTTCGAAATCTTCGGAAACGCTGGCATTACCGTGCTTCCAAACGGATCGGCGGCCATCGCTGACTACGGCAACAATACCATCCGTATTGTCACTGCCCAGGGGGTGGTGACGACTCTGGCCGGAACGCCGGGGGTGTATGGCGCATCAGACGGCACTGGCGCGGCTGCAAGCTTCTGCCAGCCGACCGGCCTGACCTCAGACGCCCAAGGAAATATCTACGTAGCTGACTCATGCGCTCAGACGATCCGTATGATTTCGCCAGCAGGGGTGGTCACGACACTAGCCGGTTCACCGTTTTACAGTGGCAGCGCAGATGGCAATGGCAGTGCGGCGCAATTCAGCGTACCGATGGCTGTGGCATTCGATCTTGACGGCGCGCTGTATGTTGCCGACAGCTATAACAACACCATTCGACGGGTCACGCTCGCCGGTGATGTCACGACGGTAGCCGGAACCGCCGGCGCCGTCGGTTCCGCTGACGGTGTCGGTGCCGCTGCAAGCTTCCATTCTCCGGAGGTCCTCACCACCTCCTCGAGCGGGACGATCTACATCGCTGACGCCGACGCCTCGCACAACAACCTGGTACGTGCCTTTGTTCCCAGCACCGGCATGGTCACAACCGTGGTTGGCGCCAAGGCGACACCCGCGGGGTTCCTAGCGGGACCGTTGCCTGGCAATATCGTCTGGCCGCGCGGCCTGGCCGTTAGCGGAAGCGATCTCTACATTGGCAGTGAGCAAGGCGTTGCAGTTGCCAATAACGTGATTCAGTAACGGCTTGAACGCGTGGCTTTCTGAGCCGCCTCAAACAACCGGTCATCGCGGACTTTTCGCGATGACCGGTGCGCCTGGCGCGTCATCCACGCTGCTCGACCTGGCGCGCACCGACGCAAGCCAGATTGAGGACTCAAAGCAAGCGTCTTGATACGCAGGCCACTGGCCCCAATCGTTGTATCGGGCAGGGACATTCCTCGCTGCGAAGCACGACGAGGACCCTCCTTGCTTTGAATCCGTCCTGGCTTGAGTCTTTGCGCGCAATGGCGCGCGGCAATGAAGGGGTGTGTCGTTTAGAATCGGACATTGATGTCGCCGTTTCGTCACGATATGCCGCCCTGCCCTCTCGTCAAGCATGCCCCTTCAGCGTAGTGGCCCGATCGATGCCTATGATGTGCCCTCTCCTTGCCTGAAGGTCTGCAAGATGGGCACTGCGCATCTGTGCGTCGGCTGCTTTCGCACCATCGAGGAAATTGCCGGCTGGGCATCAATGGATGCAGAGCAACGGATTGCGGTCCTTCTTGCCGCCAAGTCGCGGCAGTCTCGGGCCTAGTGTTCAGCCATGGAAATGATCGAGGACGGCCGTGGACACAGGTCTAGAGGCGGTGCTGGTTGGTCTCGCAGTACGCCATCCCTGGCTGCCCAACGCCACCCTGATCTCGCACCTGTTCTGTGTCGCAATTGTGATTGGCACGGTGGTCGCGTTTGACCTGCGCCTGCTGGGCTTTTGGCGTTTCATTCCCGTGCGTGACTTGCATGGCGTGCTAATCCCGCTAGCGCTCCTGTTGATCCTTCCGGCAGCAGCAAGCGGCGCGCTGCTGTATGCATTTCACGCCGACTCGCTGGTTGGCAATGGAGCGTTCGTCTGGAAGATGCTGGCGCTATTCGGTGCTGCCATCAACGCCATGATTTTCGCCACGGGACCGTGGCAATCCGTCAAGAACTGGGATGAACAAAGAACTCCAGCAGGCGCCAAGGTTTGCGCCGTGGTGTCGATCGGACTATTGATGCTGATCGCCGCATGCGGCGTGCTGCTCGCGACCGAAATCGCGCACGGCTGAACTGAGCGGCTACCGCTCTGGATTATTTGACGCCGGTGCTTGGCTGATTGCTGGTATCGACCCGATCGTGGAAATCGGCATCGAGCGGCACCGGCTGACGCGAACAGCTGGTGGTGTCCGGATCGCCGTTGACTGAACGGCAGTAGGTGTCGGTGCCCTTCACATCCTTGACGACCAGAGACTGTCCGCCGGACACGCGTTGCGGCGCACGCGGCGCATTGTTGTCGAACACCACGTAGTGGCATTCCTCGACCGGTGCTGCATCGCAATGAAACGTCGCAATGGCGGCGTCCGCTGCTCCAGAAGCCAGGCCTACGGTCGCGATAAGAGCGTAAAAGGCTGATTTGCGCATGGTCATCTCCGGCACCGGATGCGGTTCGCGGTGGATTGACCGTGAACCATCCGTGAACCCATCACCACGAAACGTGCCTGACTTGGGCTTTCTCAATGGGCACCTCCGGCGTCGACCGGCGCAGCCGAGCTCTTGTCGGGTTTGGCAAACCAGATGACGAACATGAGAAACACGAAGATCACACCGGTCAGCCAGAAAACGTCGTCTGCGCCCAGCATGTGGGCCTGATTGTCGAGGATGCGCTCGATCATGCCGGCGGCCTGCACCGAACTCATGCCGCCCGACGTGAGCGAATTCATCACATCGGTGGTGGGCTGGCTGTAGGCCGTTATGCTCTCGGTCAGGTGGGCGTGATGCATGGTCGAGCGGTTTTCCCAGATGGTGGTGACGGCAGACGCGCCAATGGCACCAAACGTGATACGCACGAAGTTGGATAACCCGGACGCCGCCGGAATGCGTTCTGGCGGCAGACCCGACAGGGCCAGTGCCGTGAGCGGCAGGAAGAAGGTGCTCATGGCAGCACCCTGGATGATGGTCGGAATGATGACGTGGGCCGGATCCACCTGGGTGTTGAAGCCGGCGCGCATGAAGGACACGGTCGCGAAGATGGCGAACGCGATCGATGCCACCACGCGTGGATCCATGCGCGGCAGGTTGCGGCCAATGAACGGCGTCATGATGATGGCAAGCAACCCGACCGGCGCGGTCATGAGACCCGCCTCAGTCGCGGTATAGCCCATCTGCGTCTGCAGCCAGAGCGGCAGAATCACCACATTGCCAAAGAAGGCACCGTAGCCAATCGACAGTCCGATCACGCCCGAACTGAAATTGCGTCGCTTGAACAGCGACAGGTCGACGATCGGAAACTTGTTTTCCACCAGCTCCCACACCAGAAACAATACGAAGCCGACCGCGGCGATCACGGCCAGCGAGTCGATCAGGGTCGAGTGGAACCAGTCAAGCTCCTTGCCTTTGTCGAGCATCACCTGCAGGCAGCCGACCCAGATGACGAGCAGAGCCAGCCCGGTGGCATCGACCGGCAGCTTGCGGGTCGGCGTTTCGCGTTTCGCGTAGATGGCCCACGACGCATAGGCGGCAAACAGGCCGACCGGTACGTTGATATAAAAGATCCAGGGCCAGGAAATGTTGTCGGTGATATAGCCGCCGAGCACCGGCCCGACCACCGGCGCCACCAGTGTCGTCACGGTCCAAAGACCGAGTGCCACGCCGCTGCGCTCCTTTGGGTAACTGGCCAGCAAAAGCGTCTGCGATAGCGGAATCATCGGCCCTGCCACCGCGCCCTGCAGCACCCGAAACGCAATCAGCATGCCGATGTTGGGTGCGAAACCGCAGGCCAGCGAAGCGATCACGAACAGCACGATCGAGGTGGTGAACAGACGCACCGCTCCAAAGCGCTGGGTCAGCCAGCCCGTCAGCGGCACGGCAATGGCATTGGCCACCGCAAACGAGGTGATCACCCAGGTGCCCTGGCTGGTCGACACGCCGAGGTCGCCCGAGATGGCCGGGATCGAGACGTTGGCAATCGACGTGTCGAGCACGTTCATG
>CAZZVZ010000265.1:0-5230 GCA_964657655.1 Gammaproteobacteria bacterium
CGGTGTTGTATAGACATTTCCCCAGTTCGCCTGCAGCAATTCGAACGGCGAGGTGTACTCGAGTTCGGTCTCAGGATGAGGCATCTCGCGCCGCAGGCCTTCGTAGAAGGCCTGGATTTCGGTGCTATTGAGGGGTCTGGTCATGATCGGCAAGGGGTATGCAGGCGGCTCGTCGTGCTTTCCTATCGATTCGAGGCATCGGCTGCGCGCCGTGCACGCGCGCGCGCCAGTGCCGCATCGATGACGGCGCGCTTTTTCACGTCGGCGGCATCTGCTTCGCCGGCAGACAGGGCTGCAGCCAGGTTGTCGCCGTGTTCAGCCAGCCGGGCGCTGCGTTTGAACGCGGTCAGGGCAGCGATGCGCTGCAGGCGCTGCGGCCGCTGATCGTGGCGCAAACGCGCCTGAGTGGCACGCTCGGGACTCCATGGGATAACCGCATCGACCATGGTGATGCAGTCAACCGGGCAGGGCGGAATGCACAGGTCGCATCCGCTACAGTGGTCATCGATAATCACGTGCATCTGTTTAGGGGCCCCGACAATGGCATCGACCGGGCAGGCCGCGATGCACAAGGTGCAGCCAATGCACAGCGCCTGATCGATTCTTGCCAGCTGCAGCGGCCGATGCAGGCCGCGACTGGTGTCGAGTTCGATCACCTGCTGACCTGTCAGCAGCGCAAGCGCTGCGATCGTCGCAGCACCTCCTGGTGGACAGCGATTAATGGCAGCGCTGCCGCTGGCAATGGCTTGCGCATACGGCCTGCAACCGTCGAAGCCGCACTTGGTGCACTGGGTCTGCGGCAGCAGCTGATCGATCTGATCAGAAGTCATGGAGGGTCGAAGAGGGCCCGCCGCGGGCAGCTTGCCGCTCGTGCAATCAGGCCGACGCGCGGATGAAATCGTGGATCTTGGGATAGATGACTTCGCGCCAGCGGCGGCCGCTGAAAATGCCGTAGTGACCGCATTTGGGGGCTTCGAAATGCTGCCGGCGCGTCTTCGGGATGCCCTTGCAGAGTTCGTGCGCAGCTTCGGTCTGGCCGCTGCCGGAGATGTCGTCCAGTTCGCCTTCGATGGTGAAAAGCGCAACCGTCTTGATGTCTTCGGGCGCTACGCGCTGACCTTTGACTTGCCAGGTGCCAAGCGGCAGGCGGTGCTCCTGGAACACCGTCTTGATGGTGTCGAGGTAATACTCGGCCGGCATGTCGAGGACCGCGTTGTACTCGTTGTAGAACTGGCGATGCTGTTCCGCATCCTGGTCATCGCCCTTGACCAGGTTCAGGTAGAAATCGTAATGCGATTCGAGATGCCGGTCGGGATTCATGGCAACGAAGCCGGCATGCTGCAGGAAGCCCGGGTAGACACGCCGCAGATAGCCCGGATAGTTAGCCGGCACCTGATAGATCACGGTATTTTCGAACCAGGAATAGGGCTTGTCGGTGGCCAGGTTGTTGACCGCGGTCGGGCTCTTGCGGGTGTCGATGGGGCCGCCCATCATGGTCATCGAGCGCGGCAGGTGGGGATCCTTGGCGGTTGCCATCAGTGCCACTGCTGCCAGTACCGGCACCGTCGGCTGGCAGACCGAAATGCAATGCACATCGGGCCCGAGATGACGGATGAAGGTCTGCACGTATTCGATGTAGTCATCGAGGTGGAAGGGACCTTCTGACAGGGGCACCATGCGGGCATCGCGCCAGTCAGTGATGTAGACCTCCTGCGCGGTGATCAGCTGACGCACCGTGTCACGCAACAGTGTCGAATGATGTCCGGACAGGGGCGCCACCAGCAGCACCACGGGATCCTTGGCACGGCGCTTGGGCAGATCGCGCTTGAAATGCAGCAACCGGCAAAACGGCAGGTCGAGCGCGACTTCCTCGCTGACACTGACCGCGTGACCGTCGACGATCGTTTCAGTCAGGCCGAACTCGGGTTTCTGATACTCCTTGCCGAGCCTGAAGAACAGTTCGTAGCCCGCTGCCATGCGATTGGCGAAGGGCATGTAGGACAGGGGGCTTTGCGGATCCGAGAATGCCTTGGCGCTTGCCTCGGCAAAGGTGGTCATCGGGTTGAGTAGCGCGCGCTGCATTTCATGCAACTGGTAAAGCATGGATGGCCCTTTCGATGTGGCGCGATTATGACCCTGTTTATGGCCTGCTGCAAAGCACCAATCGGCTGCTCGTAAACCCTTGTATCGGCACTTCTTTCAGAGACTATATGGTGCCTTGAGCGGGACTACTCAACCCGCCGGGGAGCGTTTCCTCTAGTTACCAATAGTTTTCGACCGTCAGGGTGCCAGGCTGGCCGCGTCGCGGCGGCACGAAGCCACGCTCGCTCAGCTGGTGGCGCACGGTCGTCACCATCTCGGGGTTACCGCATAACAAGGCGCGTGCCTGGGCCGGATCAAGGCTCACGCCGGCTGCGCGTTCCAGTTCTCCGCTGTCGATCAGGGTCGGGATGCGAGCGTGCAAGCGGCCTTCGTGCAGTTCGGCCGCCGGCTGGCGCGTGACCACCGGCAGATAGTGCAGGCGGGCGCGCCGGCCGTCCCTGCTGGCTGCCTCGGTCATGGCGCTGAGTTCTTGCTGGTAGGCCAGTTCGCTTTCGTGGCGCACGCTGTGCACCAGCACCAGATGCTGATAGGCCTGCCACAGGTCTTTTTCGAACAGCATCGAGATGAAGGGCGCGAGGCCGGTGCCCGTCGAGATCATCCAAAGACTTTCCCCGGGCAGGAAACGCTCCGTGGTCAGGAAGCCGTAAGGCACCCTTTCCACCAGGACCGTGCTGCCCGGCGCCAGGGCGACCAGGCGCTCGGTGAACTGGCCGCCTGGCACCACCACCGAGAAAAACTCGAGGTAGTCGGCGCTTGCGGCCGAAACCACGGAGTAGGGCCGCCAGATCTGCTCGCTCTGACCCTCGTCGGGATCCAGTCCGAGGCGGGCGAACTGGCCGGCCGTGAAGCGGAAATCGCTCGCGCGCGTCAGCCGAAACGAAAACAGCTGCTCGGTCCAGCGCTGGCTCCAGACCAGTGTCTGGCGCGTGTACTTTTCAGGCGAGATCATGAGAGAGCCCGCAGCCCGGGTGACAAGGTCCGGACTGCAGACATCACTTCGGGGGGCAAGTTAGCGCTCGAGGTACTTGAGCTTGTCGGGCGTGTCTTTCCACTCGTCGGCATCTGGGAAGTGTGGCTTCATACGTGTGATGCTCGGCCAGGATTTGGCCAAATCGACGTTGATCTGGATAAACTGGCGCTGATCGGCCGGTACATCTTCTTCGGCGAAGATTGCATTGACCGGGCATTCCGGGATGCAAACAGCACAGTCGATGCACTCATCCGGGTCGATCGTGAGAAAATTGGGTCCTTCACGAAAGCAATCGACCGGGCAGACGTCGACACAATCGGTATACCGGCACTTGATGCAGGATTCGGTAACGACGTGCGTCATTGAAGCTCCAAAAATAGCGCTAAAAGAAGAATACCTATTTTAACCCACTGGCGTTTCCCGGGCCGCGAGGCGTCTGCGCTGGGCATTTGGATCCGCAAGACCCCGCCATGATCATCAGTTCGCTGCTCGACACGGATCTCTACAAATTCACCATGATGCAGGTGGTACTGCACCATTTCCCGGGTGCCCAGGTGGAATACCGCTTCAAGTGCCGCACGCCTGGCGTCGATCTGGTGCCCTCGATCGACGAGATCCGCCACGAGATCGGCGAACTGTGCCGCTTGCGGTTTACCGAGGACGAGCTCGAGTACCTGCGCAGCATGCGCTTCATCAAAAGCGATTTCGTCGATTTCCTGCAGCTGTTCCAGATGAACCAGAAATACATCTCGGTCAGTCCCTCGCCGCTTGGCAACGGCGAGATCGACGTGATTGTCAAAGGACCGTGGCTGCATACCATCCTGTTCGAGATCCCGGTGCTGTCGCTCATCAACGAGATTCATTTTCGTCGCACCCAGACGAGCCCGGACTATGCCGAAGGACGCCGTCGCCTGACCGAAAAAATCGGCCTCATCAGCGGCGTGCCGGGCCTGACCGACTGCCGGGTGGCCGACTACGGCACGCGCCGGCGCTTCTCGCGCGCCTGGCACGAGGAACTGATCAATATCCTGAAGGACCAGCTCGGCGCGCAGTTTGCAGGCACCAGCAATGTCGACCTGGCACGGCGCTACAATCTGATTCCGCTTGGCACCATGGCGCACGAATATCTGCAGGCCTGCCAGTCGCTTGGACCGAGGCTGCGTGATTCGCAGACCTTCGCTTTCGAGATGTGGGCCAAGGAGTATCGCGGTGACCTCGGCATCGCACTGTCCGACGTGTACGGCTTCGACGCCTTCCTGCGCGATTTCGACATGTACTTCTGCAAACTGTTTGACGGCGTCAGGCATGATTCGGGCGACCCGTTTGCCTGGGGAGAACGCATGATCGAGCACTACGGCAAGAATCGTGTGGATGCCCAGACCAAGACGCTGATTTTCTCCGACGGGCTCGATTTCCCGCGCGTGATCGAGCTCTATCAGCGCTTTCAGAGCCGGGTGCGTCTGGCATTCGGCGTCGGCACCAATCTGACCAACGATCTGGGTTACCGACCGATGCAGATTGTCATCAAGATGGTGCGCTGTAACGGCCAGCCGGTGGCCAAGCTGTCTGACACACCGGCCAAGAACATGTGCGACGATGAAGCCTATCTGGCCTATCTGCGCCAGGTCTTCGAGATTCCGGCACCCGCGCGTGCTGGCATCAGCGAGTCCATCTCATGATCGATACCAAACAGGCAAGAGCGCGAATTCTGGGGCGCATCCGTCAGGCGCAGGGGCATGCGCCTGAAGCGACTGCGACCGAGCGCGAGGCCATCGAAAGCTACCTCGCACTGCATCCGCGCGGGCCGCAGCAGCACCGTGTCGATGATCTGGTCGGGCAATTCATTGCGCAGGCCGAGCGCATGAGCTCGAGCGTGGAACGGCTGGCGTCGCTGGCCGAGGTGCCTGGCGCTGTGCGCCGCTATCTTGACCAGCACAAGGTCGAGCCGGCGGTGGTGGTGAGCGAGGAACTGAACGCCCTCGACTGGCAGCAGTCTGGCATCACCACCAGCTGCAGGGTGATCGAAGACGCCGATCTGACTGCGGTGACGGCCACCTACGCTGCCATCGCAGATACCGGCACGCTGTGCTTCCTGTCATCGCGGAGTACCCCGGCGTCGAACAATCTGCTGCCTGAAAATCACGTCGTGGTGCTGCG
>CAZZVZ010000266.1:0-5230 GCA_964657655.1 Gammaproteobacteria bacterium
GCACAGCCCGCATTTTCTCGAATCAATTCATCGCTTGAGGCCAAGCCATGCGCCTTGCAGTCGTCTCTGACATCCACGGCAATCTGCCCGCCTTGCAAGCCGTGCTAGACGACTTTGCGCACGAAGCGGTCGATGGCGTGATCAACCTGGGTGACTCGGTATCGGGGCCGCTGCAACCGCTTGAGACGGCGCAGTTCCTGATGGCGCAGAGCTGGACCCAGCTGGCGGGCAATCACGAGCGCCAGGTGCTGACCATGACCGAGGCGGAAATGATCAGGTCGGACCGCTTCGCGCGCGAGCGCCTGGGCGAGGCGGAACTGGCGTGGATGGCCTCGCTCAAGCCCTGCCAGCGTTATAACGATCAGGTGCTGCTGTGTCATGGCAGCCCGCGCAGCGACCTCGAATACCTGCTCGAGACGGTCGAGCCACATGAGTTTCGCCTCGCCACCGGTGACGAGATTACCCAGCGGCTGGAACACGCCGATGCCGAACTGGTGCTGTGTGGTCACAGCCATATTGCCCGTGTGGTCCATGCACCGGGCGGCCAGCTGATCGTCAATCCTGGCAGCGTCGGCCTGCAGGCCTACGACGACGAGGCGCCCTATCTGCATTTTGTGGAAGCCGGCAGCCCCGATGCACGCTACGCCATGGTCGAGCGCCGTGCCGGGCGCTGGCGCGTCGAGCTGCGCAGTGTGCCGTACGACCATCAGTCCATGGCAAGGCTCGCCAGTCAAGCCGACCGTCCTGACTGGGCCCTGGCGCTCACCACCGGCTACAGCCGCTAGGCCCGGCAAATTGGCGCGCGCCAGGCGCCTGCCGTACCATGCCGTTCTTCGTTGCTGTGACTGCGTGAGGAGCACTGCATGTCTGAGGCGATCAAGCCGTTTCTCATCGAGAAGAAATTTCACGCCACGGCCAGGCAGCTCTTTGCGGCGCTGACCGAGCCTGATGCGCTCGGCCAGTGGATGGGGCCCAGTGGCTCGCTGCTCTCGGTGGCAAAGTTCGAGCCCCATCCAGGCGGCGTATTCCTCTACAGCATGCATCTGCCAGGCGGCGTGGTGATGTGGGGCAGGTGGATCTTCGAGGAACTGGATGCGCCGCATCGGCTGGTGGTGCGGCAAAGTTTTTCGGATGCTGAGGGCGGCGTCACGGTACATCCCATGTCGGCCACCTGGCCGCGTGTCACGCGTTCGGTCACGACGCTCACGGAGCACGGCGCCGATACAACGCTCAGGCTCGAATGGACACCGTTCGAAGCGAGCCAGGTCGAGATCGATACCTTTGCCGGCGCACACGACAGCATGCGCATGGGCTGGGCAGGCACCTTCGAGCAGCTGGAGCGTTATCTGGCGGCAACGCACCACCCTTCATGAGCGCTGCCGGGGTGCTGTATTTCGATGTGGTGTCGCCGTTCGCCTATCTGTTGCACCAACGCTTAAAGCAGATCAGCCTGCCGCTCGTCCTCGAGCCGCGACCGGTGCTGTTTGCCGCCATGCTCAACGCCTTCGGCCAGAAAGGGCCGGCCGAAATCGACAGCAAGCGCAGTTTCACTTACGAGCAGTGCACCTGGCTTGCCGAGCAGGCCGGTATCCGCTTCGTCATGCCGGCTGCGCACCCGTTCAATCCGGTGCGCTACCTGCGCCTCATCCTGGCACTCGATTGCAAGCCCGTGGTGATCGATGCCGTGTTCGCCACGCTGTTCGCCTCGGGCCTCGACCCGGAACATCCCGACACGTGGAAGGGCCTCATCGACCGGCTTGAGATCTTTGATGCCGAGGCCCTGATCGGGGCACCCGAAGTGAAACTGAAGCTGCGCCACAATACCGACGAAGCTATCGCCCGCAAGGTGTTTGGCGTGCCCACCATTGTGGTCGACCAGCGCCTGTTCTGGGGTGTCGATTCGCTGCCGATGCTCAGTGCCTATCTGGCCCATGACGGCTCGCTGGATACGCCCGCCATGCAGGCAGCGCGCGTGGTACGCGTGGGCGCCACGCGACAGTCTTGACGAATCTGCCGGGCCCGGAAACGCAAATCGCCGCGCAAATGCGAACAAACAACTAGACCGCGGGTATCAACCCCCGGTGCTCTGTCTCGTAATGTCACGTGATTGCCGGGTGTGCACCCGTATCATCGTCATGAACCACTTGATATGCGCGAAGGTGCCCTCGCGCGCGCCCTTAGGAAAACAGATTTGCCGAAGCAATTGTTGCAGGTCCTGCCGTGAACGCGCCCTTCATGCCGGTTGATCCGATCAGTACCGAGCCGGTCTCATCCGCCTTTTCTCTGCAAGACGGAGAGGCGGAGGCCTACCTGCGCGCGCTGATCGGAACCTCGACCGATGCGGTCGTGATCGCCAGCGAAGACGGCGCCATCGTGCATGCGAGCGAACCGGCGCTGCGTTTCTTTCAGCGTCCGGCCACCATTCTGGTGGGCCACCGCATCGAAGACCTGATCGATCTGGGCGACCAGGGCTTCGCGGGGCTGTTGCGCTCTATTTCAGGGGGCGCTGTCACGGATCTGCGCATCAAGCGCCCGGACGGGCTGCTGCAGGACATCGAGGTCAAGGGCGCCAGCGCCAGCTACCTGGGCCGCCACCTCTTGATCCTGCGCGACGTATCCGCCAGAAAACAGGTCGAGAAGGCCCTGCGCCACAGCGAAGAGCGTCTTTCCACGGCGCTCGAGATCGGCCGCATGGGGGCCTATCGCGTCAGAATAGATCCCGAAGAAGTGTGGTGGTCGCCCGAGATGTACAGCATCGTCGGTCTCTCGCCGGGTAGCGCAATCCCCACCAAGGAGATGTTTCGCGCGCTGGTGCATCCTGACGATTGGGACGGGCTGATGCAGGCACGCAGTGACTCGATCGAGCAGCACCAGGCACTGGTGCATGAATTTCGCGTCATCAGACCCGACGGCGAAGTGCGCTGGCTCAGCAATCGCGCCCAGACCGACTACGACGAAGACGGCAGGCCACTGCACCACTTCGGCGTCGCACTCGACGTGACCGAACGGCATCGCACTGAAGAAGCGCTGCGTGAGCAGGCGCGCCTGCTCAACGAGGCCGATGTCCGCAAGAACGAATTCCTCGCCATGCTGGCGCATGAACTGCGCGGTCCGCTGGCGCCGATTCGCAGTGCCGCACGCCTGTTCGAGATGGCCCAGGCGTCCGATCCGACGCTGGCCCGTGCCGGCTCCATGATCGACCGCCATGTACGTCATATGACGCGCCTGGTCGACGATCTGCTCGACATGGCGCGCGTCTCCACCGGCAAGGTGCGGCTGCGCCGCGAAATCATCGATCTGGTGCAGGTGCTGCGCCACGGGCTTGAAATGTCGCAACCACTGCTCGATTCCAAGGGGCATCACCTGACCCTGTCACTGCCCGCGCATCCCGTCATGATCGACGGCGACGCGACGCGTCTTGCACAAGTGGTCTGCAATCTGCTCGATAACGCGGCCAAGTACACCGATGCAGAAGGCGAGATCAGCCTGAATCTGGCCGTCGAGGGCCAGTCCGATGGCTCGTCCTGGGCGGTGGTGTGCGTCACCGACAATGGCCGCGGCATCGCGGCCAGCGCATTGACCAGTCTGTTTGAACTGTTCTATCAGGCGGACCGCAATCTTGATCGCGCGGAAGGGGGCCTCGGCATCGGGCTGTCGCTGGTGCGCGACCTGGTCAGGCTGCATGCCGGCGAGATCGAAGCCAGCAGCGCCGGGCTTGGCCGCGGCAGTATCTTTACGGTGACCTTGCCGATGGCGGCAGCGGCGGCACGCAATGCTGCAGCACCGGTGAGACTGGTAGCAGAGCAAGCGCCCGAGCGGCCAGCGCATGCAGCAGAGCAATCGGCACAGCGTGTATTGATCGTCGACGACAATCAGGATTCAGCGGACAGTCTGGCGTTACTGGTGTCGATGGATGGCCATGTGACGCGCACCGCAAACGAGGGTGCTGCGGCCATCGACCAGGCGCTCGACTGGCAACCCGATGTCATCCTGCTCGATCTCGGGTTGCCGGGCACCGACGGCTTCGAGGTGTGCAGGTGCCTGCGCAACAGCGGCTTGACCCGGACCCGCATCATCGCGGTCACCGGCTATGGCGAGGACGAGGCGCGGCTGCGCACCCAGGCAGCGGGCTTCGATGCGCACCTGGTCAAGCCGGTGGACGCCTCGATGCTGGAACGCCACCTGGTCCTCGCACGGCGCTAGGCGCCTGCTCGCATGCCGGCTTGCTGTCGTTCAGCCAGCCTGCTGCAGTTCGCCAAACGTCACCCATCTGCTGGCTCAAACAAGACGCTCGCACAGCAGGCGCACGTCATCGCCAAGACATGGCGGTTCCTCCACCAACTAAAAAGCGCGTGCCGGCTTCGACCAGCCGCGCGTCTCTGCGCGCCCTGAGATCCTGGAAGGATGCCATGGCAACCGCCAGGATCGCAGTCGCTGCCTAGGGCGCGAGCTTGTGGGGCGTGCCGAACTCACCTGCTTCGGGATGGACGCTGACGGTGCTGCTTGGTCCCATGCCGATGATGCGCACGATCACTTCTTCGTCCCGGGCGCCGTCGAAGTGCACCGCCTTGGCCGGGTGCTTCATGAAACTGCCGGTCGGCATTGCGACCGCCTTGCTCGGATCCCAGTCGGCGTCGGTGCCGGTATACCAGGTGCCCTTGATCACCGTGACGAAGCGATCCTCGCCGTGATAATGCGGCACGCTCATGATGCCCGGTGGAAATTTTGCCTGCACCACGTAGATGCCTGGCTTGCTCGGGTCGCCCGAGATCACTGCCATCTGCACACCGTGGCCGTTGGGAATGTCTTTCCAGACCACCTGATCTGGAAACACCCGCTCGAAGCCTTTGGCATCGATCTCGGCGCCAGCGGGGACTGGCGCCATAAAGGGCAGCGTCAAGAGCGCGATTGCGCCTGCCGTTCGCAGAAGCTTCATTTTTTTGGTCTCCAGGTGATTTTATGAGAACGGCTCTTGCATCGCCAGATCGGCGATGCTGGCCGCTTGACCAGATGGTAGGCCAGGCGCGAAGACTTGTCAGGCGGGCAAACATCTAAGCGCAGTACGGTCTTTGCCGGGGGGCTTTGCTTTGCGGGCTATCATCGATTCGACTTCGCAACCAAACTCAAGCCATGGCCAGCTACCCGTTTCGCATCGTCAATGTCTTCGCCGAGTCTGCGCTTGGCGGCAATCCGCTTTGCGTGTTCGAAAAGGCCGATGGCCTTGATGACG
>CAZZVZ010000267.1:0-5199 GCA_964657655.1 Gammaproteobacteria bacterium
CTCAAGGACAAAGCCCGCCGCCTTGGCATGCTCGATGACAAAGTCTTCAGCGACGTAGCCGCTCTTGATCATGCCATCAAGCGGGGTATCCGGGCGTGCCCGGTGATCTTCGATGCCGAGCGTGCCGCCTGGTTTGAGGATTTCGAAGAAGGCATGCAGGTTGTCGTCGAGGTGCCCATCGGCGACCCAGTTGTGCAGGTTGCGAAACGTCAGAACCACATCAGCACTGCCCGGCGCTCCGGCACCCACGACGTGCCCCTGGGTCAGGCTGCCGATGGTGGCCTGGCCGAACACGGCCGGATCTGCCTGCAGGCGTTTTTGCAGCAGGCTGCGGTCCTGCTCTTCCTCGGCGCGCGATTTTTCCGAGCCCGAAACGTACGGGACCGCCAGGTAGCTGCCGTTTTGCATCAGGTAAGGCGCGAGGATTGCCAGGTACCAGCCGCCACCCGGCTCGATTTCGATCACGCGGTCGGTCGGCTTGACGTTGAAGAATTCAAGCGTCTCGCGTGGGTGACGGTAGATATCGCGTGCGCGCTCCTTGTCGGTGCGTTGTGAACCCGACAGCGCCTTGGTCAGGGCGTCGTCGTCGCTTGCGCTCGCTGCGGCGCAAATGCTGCCGGCCGAACCGAGCGCCAGCAACAGCGTGGCGGCCAAGATGCGCTGCACCAGACGATTTGAGACAAGCGGCCGGGCGGGGCGAGCGATAACGCGCATGGTAAATCCTGGGCAGAGGGTGGCGCGGCGGCCGTAGCGTGGCTAGCTTGGCACAAGATGCCGGTCTTCGCTGGAGCAGATCACCGGCCTACAGCTCGACGTGCTTGCCCTTGTCTTCAGGCCGGCGTTGCTCGGCTTCGCGTATTTCCCGGCCGCGCAGCCTGCGCGCCGTGAAGATGGCTGCTCCAACCAGCAGCAAGAACAGCACCACTGCACCTGCGATATCAAGATTCTCCATGGATATGCGACTCGCGCCGCAGCGCAAGGTTCCGCCACCATCTGCGCGTCGCTGGCGCTTTGTCGGCTAGTGCGGCGTCTCGGACTGCGACGACAAGGTTGAGCTCGGTGCCAGCACCGGCGACGGTGTGGCATTGAGCTGGGCGCGCACCGCACGTCCGAGATCAAGCACGGCGCAGGCATAGAAGTAGCTGCGGTTGTAGCGTGTCAGGACGAAGAAATTCTGAAAGCCGACCGCGTACTGGGTCGGCGCGTCGCCTTGCGGCAGGTCGATCAACGCCACCTTTGCGACGCTCTCGAGCGGCATATCGAAATTAAGACCTGCATCTCTGAGCTGCGAAGCCTCAAGCGTTGGCTCAGGGCCCGCTGCGACCAGGGCATCGAGTGCGATTGCCGATGCCGGATTGGGCTGCAGGCTGGCGTACAGCACCACCGGTGAATCCTTCTGCCAGCCCTGCTGAGCCAGATAGTTGGCAACGCTGCCGATTGCATCAGAGCCGCTGTTGGTCAGATCGATGACGCCATCGCCATCGAAGTCGACGGCATACTGAAAGCTGCTCGGCATGAATTGCGGCATGCCGATGGCGCCAGCATAGGAGCCGCGCTGACCGAGCAGGTCGCTGTTGTTGTCGCGCGCCATGACCAGATAGTCCTCGAGCTGTTCCTGGAAGAACGCCGAACGATCGTGTGACTTGTCGGGATAATCGAACGACAGCGTGGTCAGTGCGTCGAGTTCCTTGAAATTGCCGGTGTTGCGACCGTAGACCGTCTCGACGCCGAGGATGCCGATGATGACGTCAGGTGGTACGCCATAGGTTTTCGAAGCGCGCTCCAGATCCTCGGCATGGCTGCGCCAGAACTGCACGCCGGCGGCAATGCGGACCGGTTCCACAAAGCGGCTGCGGTACTCGTCCCACACCTTGGGACGGGTCGGCGATGACGGATTGATGAGACGCGATACGGTTTCGTTGTAGCGCGCGCGCTTGAATGCTGCAACCAGCTGCTCGCGCACGAAGCCGTGCTTTTGCACCATCTGGTCGATGAAGTGCTGCACCTCGGGACGCTGGTCATAGCCAATCTGGTAGCCGGCAGCATCGGCTTCGCTTTGCCCCTTGGTGGGCAAGGGTGCGGCGCCTGCTGACATGGGCGCCATCAGGAGCGCGCAGACGGCGACCAGGGAACACAACAGCAACGGGGACGAAGTAACAGGCGGGAAGATTGGTTTGGGACAGTGCATCTAGGACTTTAAGGATGTGCGCGACACGCGTCGCACCAGGCGTTTGAGTTCAGCGAGTGCGCCTGGCTCGCTGGCGGCGCCCTTACTGTAGCGCACTCGCTGGTACTGGGCGAATGCGGCGAGCACGGCCTCGCGACCGGCGCCGCTCAACTTGAGCGCGGCGCGCTCTGCCAGGTCGCGCGGACCTTCGCTTGCGGCGCGCACGATGCCCACGCGCGCCAGCTCGCGGCAAAGCTGCTGGTACAGGCGGACCACCGGTTCTGGTTTCTCGCGTGTCACCAGCAGCTGGCCTGCAATCACGGCCAGCACCAGGCTGAAAGCCACACCAAGCCCGATGGTGAGGGCCTGCCAGTCGAGCTGGGGGATGCCAAAGCGCGACAGCAAGCCGGCCTGGTCGTCGCCCGAATAGCCGACCACGAACTGGTCCCACGCGATCTTCATGGCATCCATGTGCAGCCGCACGTAGCGCAGTACGCTCAGATTGGACTGATTGAAGTCGCCGGCAGGCGTTTGCAGCGGGTCGTTTTGCGGCAGCAGGTCGCGGTCGATTCGCTCCGGCGCGATGGCAGCGGTCGGATCGACGCGCGCCCAGCCCTGCTGGCTGGTCCAGTACTCGACCCATGCGTGCGCGTCTCGCTGGCGCAGCACCACGAAAGCGTTGACCGGATTGATCTCGCCACCGAGATAGCCTGTCACGACCCGCGCCGGGATGCCGGCGTCACGCAACAGCACTGCCGTGGCACTGGCGTAATGTTCGCAAAAGCCGCGCCGGACGTCGAAGAAGAACTGGTCGAGGCTGTCGTTCCCCTGGTAGAGCGGTGGCGACAAGGTGTAATAGAAATTCTCGTTGTGAATCTGCTGGACCAGCGCACCGACCAGATCCTGCGGATCGGGATACCTGGCCTTGAGCTGCGTTGCGTAGGCCAGAAGGCGCGGATTGGTGTTGCGCGGCACCTGGCGCAAGACGGCAAGACGCCGTTCCGTTTCGTTGCCACCGTAGCGGAATTCAAAATAGCTGCGTGCGTCGAAGCGCATGCGATCGCGCACCGGGGCGTCGATGCTGGCCTGCAGGTCCGCTCGCAAGGTCACGTTCTGGCCCGGCACGAACGGCCGCTCCGCCGGTGAATCAAGCAGCAACAGCCACGGCCGGTTGGAAGGCTCGAGCGTCTCGGTGTACTCGACCTCGGTGGCCGGGTTGGCCTCGATATTGAGTTGCGGCAGTGGCTCGCCGGTGAACCCGCCAGGGCGCCAGGTGCGACCATCGAAGTAGCTCAGCACCGGGCCGCGCCAGTAGCGCCGCTGCGCCGGCGGAATGCGATTCTTGAACTTCACTTCGAAGGCGACCTCGTCGGACTGCGCCATTCCCGAAAAGCTTCCCGGCGACATGCTTTCCGAGAGTCCGGTCATGCCGGTAAAGGCATCGGAGGGCAGGCCCCAGAGCGGCCCCGACACCCGCGGGAACAACACGAACAGCACCACCATGAGAGGAATCGCGGAGCCGGTCATCTGCAGCGCCAGCTTCATCTTGACGCGCATCGGCGGATCGTGGCTGCCAAAGGCAACCCGAATCAGCGCGGCGGTGAGAAACACCACGTCGACGATGAGCCACGCCGCATTGAACATGGTCTGGTTGTCGAACAAGGTGGTGAGCATGATGAACAGGCACAGATACACGACCACGAATACGTCGCGTCGGGCCCTCAGCTCCATCAGCTTGAGGCCGAGCAGCAGCACGATGTAGGCAACACCCGCATCCTTGCCAACCACCGTGTGATATTGCAGGAACACGCCCGCGCCGGTCACCAGCAGCAAGGCGATCAGAAGCGCGCGCGGCGGCAGACGGCGTCCCAGCCACGCAATCCTGGTGCGCCATGCAAGCAGCGCCAGAAAGCCGGCCACGATCCACAGCGGCAACTCGAGGAACAGCGGTGCGCAGACCAGCAGCATGCAGGCCAACAGCCAGAGCGAATCGCGCACTTCGCGCTCGCGCATTGACAGCAGGTTGACGATACGCAACAGCGGATTGCGGCTTGCGCCACGCGCTAGAGGAGAATGGCCGGGGAGGCTGCTCACGGCTCGCTCCGATAGAGCGCGAGCGCCATCAGGCACTGGTCGCGGTGTGCCTCGCCGCGCGCCGGCGCGAATTCCAGGCCCGGCAGGCGCAGCCCGTAGTTGGCATCGCCCGCTTCGCAATCGAGCACCCAGCGCGTCATGAGCGACAGGGCACTCTCCAGATGGCCGCCGGCCTGCGCCAGATCAAGCCACAGCTCGCGCTGGCTGGCGCCGCTGAACACCTTGGTGAGGACCTCATCGCCGGGCGAGCGTGCCATGGCCTTCCAGGCGAGATGGCGGATCACGTCGCCTGCAGCGTACGGTCTGATGCCTGCATAGTCTTCGCTGCCGGGCCCGCCATGCGACTGGCCGTCCTGGCCATCGCCTTCTGACAGCGGCAAAGGCTGGCCGCTCGGCGCTGGTTCCGGGTACACCAGGGCGCGCAGGTCGGGCTGCCAGTAACTCCACGAGCGCCATAGTCCGAGCGGAAAGGTGGTGGCGAGCGTGACGCGCGGGATCTGTTGCCAGCCGCGCTTGACTGCCTTGACCGGCACGATGGCTGTGGCGGTCGCCTTGGCCATGGCATCGCAACGGGTCGGCACGTATTGGTCGTCGGCGTTGAGTTCGATGGTGAAGCGGTCGTAGCGGTGGTTGTTGACCAGCACCAGCTGAAACTCGGCCAGCTGCCCTGCGAACACAGCGTCGACACGGCCTGGGCGCAAGGTCAGATGGGCCAGGTTGCGAAAGGTGTAGAACATCCCGACCCAGGCAACTCCTGCGATCAGAAAGGTGAGCGCAAAGCCAAGGCTCAGCGAGTAGTTGATCGAGCCGAGCAGCAGCGCGACCAGCAACACCACCAGTGCGAGTCCGGGCTGCGTGGGCAGCACGAACACGCGACGCTGATTGAGGAATACGTCGCCGGCCTCGGGTCCGCGTGGCTGGAAGATGGCAAGGCGTGC
>CAZZVZ010000268.1:0-1518 GCA_964657655.1 Gammaproteobacteria bacterium
GCAGCGGTCCCGTTCCAACCGGGCAAGAGCGTGGTGCCACCATCGGGCAAGGTCATCGGCGCGCCTGAATTAAAGCTGATGGTCGAGGCGTCGCTCGATGGCTGGCTGACCACGGGACGCTTTAACGATCAGTTCGAAACCCGTCTGGCCGACTTCCTCGGCGTGAAATACCTGTCGACCGTGAACTCCGGGTCATCGGCCAATCTGGTGGCATTCTCGGCCCTGACCTCGCAAAAGCTCGGGGCGCGCGCGATCCGTCCCGGCGATGAGGTGATCGGCGTGGCCGCAGGATTTCCGACCACGGTCAACCCGATCCTGCAGTTCGGCGCGGTGCCGGTGTTCGTCGACGTGGAGCTCGGCACCTACAACATACAGGCCGAACTGGTCGAGGCCGCAATTTCGCCGAAGACCAAGGCCATCATGCTGGCGCACACGCTTGGCAATCCGTACAACCTTGGCATCATCAAGGCACTGTGCCAGAAGTACAACCTGTGGCTGATCGAAGACTGTTGCGACGCACTCGGCGCGACCTATGGCGGCCAGAAGGTCGGCACCTTTGGTGATATCGGTACGCTCAGTTTCTATCCCGCGCATCACATCACCATGGGTGAAGGAGGCGCGGTGTTCACCAACAACGCCGAGCTGAAACTGATCATGGACTCGTTTCGTGACTGGGGCCGCGACTGCTACTGCGCTCCTGGCAAGGACAACACCTGCGGCAAGCGTTTTTGCTGGAAGCTGGGCGATCTGCCCGAAGGATACGACCACAAGTACACCTATTCACATCTGGGCTACAACCTGAAGATCTCCGACATGCAGGCGGCCTGTGCTCTGGCGCAGATGGACCGGCTGGACGACTTCATCGCGGCGCGACGCCACAATTTCGAGTTCCTCAAGACGCGCCTTGCGGCCTGCGAGGAATTCCTGCTGCTTCCTTTCGCAACCCAGGGTTGCGAGCCGTCCTGGTTCGGCTTTCCGATCACGCTGAGAGAATCGTCACCGGTGTCGCGTGTGGAGCTGATCGCCTACCTCGATCAGAACAGGATCGGCACACGCCTGCTGTTCGCTGGCAATCTGACGCGCCAGCCCTACATGATCGGCAGGACCTATCGTGTTGCAGGTGAACTCGTCAACAGCGACATCGTCATGAACCAGACCTTCTGGCTTGGGATCTATCCCGGCTTGGCTGAAGAGCAGCTCGATTTTGTGGCGACCAAAATCGAGAACTATCTGGGCGTCGGGTTCTAGCGCAGCATGCCACTGAGCACCGATCCTAGAACGCGATCTTTCGAGGCCATCTTCCAGGAAGATTTCAAGCGGCTTGGGGCCCAACTCGACTGCATCGACTTCAACCACAAGACGATTTTGATTTCCGGCGCGACCGGGTTTTTTGGCGCGTGGCTGCTGGCACTTCTGGCCTGGGTCGAGCAGCACCACCGGCCCGATGCGCTTCATATCATCGCCGTCTCGCGCGATCCAGAGAAATTCCTTCGGCAGCACGGCTGGGCCAGGAACATG
>CAZZVZ010000268.1:1528-5084 GCA_964657655.1 Gammaproteobacteria bacterium
GGTCGATTGGGTCATCCATGCAGCGACCGAGACAAGCGCGTCTGCGGGTCAGAATCCAGCCGTCTTGTTCGACACCATGGTCACCGGCACGCGTCATATGCTCGACTGCGCGGGCGCCTGTCAAGCCAGACAGATTCTCCTCGTGAGTTCAGGCGCGGTCTACGGAACCCAGTCCCCCAACACACGCCACATCGAGGAGACGACGGCGCAGGCATGCGATCCATTGCTGACCACCAGTACCTACGGCGAGGCCAAGCGCGCCATGGAACTGCTTGGTGTCATTCATGCGCAGAAAACCATGGCGCGTGTCATGTCAGCGCGCTGCTTCGCCTTCGTCGGCGCCGGGCTGCCTCTCGATCAACACTTTGCCATTGGCAACCTGATCCGCGATGCGATCGAGCGAGCGCAACTGGCGGTGAGCGGCGATGGTCTGGCCAGGCGTTCCTACCTGTACGCGGCGGACCTCGCCATCTGGCTGTTGCGGATCGTCGCGCACGGCGAGAACCAACGTGCCTACAACGTGGGATCCGATCACGACCTCTCGATCGCAGAGCTGGCTGAATGTGTGGCGCACACGCTCGCGCCGGACAAACCGGTCGTGATCGAGAACCGGCTCGGACCAAGCCCGGTGGGTAGCCGCTACGTCCCCTCGATCGCTCGGGCGCGCCAAGAACTCGGCCTGGATGTGTGGACCACACTGCCCGAGGCGATCCGGGCCACCGCCGCCTGGCGCGGGGCGGCCGCATGAAGGCCTTCATCCTCTGTGGAGGATTCGGCACCCGCCTGCGCGCCACCATCGGCAATGCCCAGAAGGCGGTCACGGAGGTCAGTGGCGAGCCGTTTTTGTGGAATGTGATCGATCAGCTGGCGCTGGCTGGTCTCACCGACCTGGTGTTTTGCAGCCATTTCCAATCGCAGCAGGTCGAACAAGCGCTGGCGCGCTACACAGGCCATTCGCAGCTCACCATGCAGGTGGTTCGCGAAAGTGCACCGCTCGGGACGGCAGGCGCTGTGATTCATGCAATCGCCAGCACCGCCTATGGCGGGCCGCTGCTTGTCCTCAATGGAGATACCTACCTGGCGGCAGAGGGCTATCATGCCGCAGCGCAGGCCGCCGCACCTGCGATACTTGTCACTGCAGTAGACGATTGCGCCCGCTATGGAGCGATTCGCATCGACTCTGCGGGGCGCGTGCTGGGCCTGATCGAAAAAGGTGTCAGCGGGCCCGGCCTGATCAGCGCGGGGGTCTACAAACTTGATCGCGGGCATCTGCCTGTTTATGCCAGCGGGCCGCTATCGATCGAAAAGGAAGTCATACCGCCGCTCATCTCACAAGGGATACTCAATGTGGCCCGTTACCAGGGCCCGTTTATCGACATCGGAACACCCGAGAGTCTAAAGCAGATCCGCAGCGTCGGCGTGAAGGGAATTCAATGACCAGCCACTTTCAAGAACTGGTGATCAACCAGAACCAGCCGGTCGTCGATGGCATTGCGGCGATCGAGTTCAGTGCCGCGCAAATCGCCCTGATCACCGACGACGACGGCGTGCTGGTCGGCATTCTGACCAATGGCGACTTGAGACGCTACCTGGTGCGTGGTGGCCAGACCAACGTTGCGGTCAAGGAATGCATGAATCGCGACTTCAAGGCCGTGTGGCATGGGTCGTCGCGCGAAGAGCTGCTCAAGCTTTTCGACATCGGCTACAGCGCAGTGCCCGTCATCGATCATCAGCGCCGTCTGGTTGATTTCGCCACACCTGGCTATTTTCCGCCAGCGCAGGAGACCGCCGTGCTGGCCCGCGCGCGGGCACCGGTGCGTGTCAGTTTTTCCGGCGGTGGCACCGACTTGACGTACTACTTCATGCTCAACAAGGGCGCCGTTCTCAATACCTCGCTGGCGCTCTATGCGCATGCCACGCTGATTCCCTCGATCAATCCCGAGATCAACATCTATTCCCAGGATATCGACCGGCACGAGAATTATCCGAGCCTGCGCGATCTGCTCGACTCGCCCGAGAAGGGACTGCTGTCTGCAGTGGTGTCGGTAATCCGGCCGGCCTTTGGCTTCGATCTGTTCGTCCACTCCGATTTTCCTGTCGGCTCCGGGCTGGGCGGCTCGTCTGCAGTCGCAACCAGCGTGGTGGCCGCATTCAACGAACTGCGCCTCGACAAGTGGAGCACCTACGAAATCGCCGAGCTGGCGTTCCACGCCGAGCGCCTTTGCTTCAACATCGCAGGCGGCTGGCAGGATCAATATGCGTCCGCCTTCGGCGGCTTTAACCTGATCGAGTTCGATGGCGTCAAGAACCTGGTTCACTCAATCCGCCTCGAGCCCGATATCAGCAGCGAGTTGGAAGAGTGTCTGTTGCTGTGCGATACCACCATCGAGCATCACTCGGGCAAGATCCACGAGCGGCAGCGTCAGGATTTCAGTAATCCAGGACAGCCCCAGATCCTCAAGCAGATCGTCGAGATGTGCATGCGCATGCACCGCCATCTGCTGCGCGGCGAGCTGACTGAATTCGGCATCTGTCTGCACGAAGGCTGGCAGATGAAGCAGAGTCTCTCGTCGGCGATTGGCAGCGCCGCGCTCGACGAGATCTACAATGCAGCGCGCGACAGCGGGGCACTGGGCGGCAAGCTGCTCGGCGCAGGCGGCGGCGGTTTCTTCCTTTTCTACGTCCAGCCACGCAAGCGTGCAGCGGTCAGCAAGCGCTTGAAAGAGATGGGCTGCAAGCTGCGTTCGGTACGATTCGAGACCGAGGGCGTCAGATCCTGGAGAACCAAAGCCGCATGAGCTATTCGTCTTTTCTGATCGGCGATTTCCTGGTCGGTGGAGGCAGCACCTTCATCATCGCCGAGATTGGCAACAACCATAACGGCAGCATCGAACTCGCCATGCGCCTGGTGGATGAGGCCATTGCAGCGGGCGCTGACTGCGTCAAATTCCAGATTCGCGACCGCACCGCGCTGTATCGCACAGCGCCAGGTGAGGAGGGTTCGGAGGACCTGGGCGTCGAGTACATCCAGGATCTGCTCAGCCGGGTCGAGCTGACTGTCGAGCAGCATCGCGAAGTGCGCGCCTACTGCAAAAAAAGATCGATCCTGTACCTGTGCACGCCCTGGGACGAACCGAGTGTCGACGTGCTGGCGACATTTGACATCCCTGCTCTGAAACTGGCCTCCGCAGACCTGATCAACCCCTACCTGATGCGGAAGGCCGCGTCTCTGGGCAAGCCCATGCTGCTCTCGACTGGCATGTCCTACGAGCCGGAGATTGAAGCGGCGGCCAGCCAGATGCGCGAACTGGGTGTTCCATTTGCCATGCTCCATTGCAACAGTACCTATCCTGCACCCGAAGGCGACATTCATCTGAGCTACATCAAGCGCCTGCAGGAGATTCATGGCGTGATCGGCTATTCGGGTCACGAGCGCGGAACTGCAGTCACCATTGCTGCGGTCGCGCTCGGTGCCAAACTGGTGGAGCGCCACATCACGCTCGATCGCAACATGGAAGGTCCTGACCATGCCGCAAGCCTTGAACCGGTTGAATTT
>CAZZVZ010000269.1:0-5077 GCA_964657655.1 Gammaproteobacteria bacterium
CCGATCATTCCGAGCTGCATGGCTGTCCCTTGTTGTGAGCGCGCGGTGTTCACGCGACTGGTTCTTGGTCTTTGGTCCCGCAACCGGCAAACGACAGCGGTCCCGACAGGTGAAAGCGTTTTGGACGCCTTCGGTGCTACGAAGTTCGGCTGCTTAAAACGCTGCTGCTACTGCATGCTGCGATCACGATACCGCGCAATCGAAAGGTCGTCCGACCGGATTGCGGCAGGCTTGCTACTGATCAGGTCGGCGATCAGCTGGCCCGAACCGCATGCCATGGTCCAGCCGAGCGTGCCGTGCCCGGTATTGAGCCACAGCCCCCTGGTGCTGGTGCCACCGACCACCGGCGTACTGTCGGGGGTCATCGGTCGAAGGCCGGTCCAGAAGCTGGCCCGGCTGACATCACCTGCGTTTGGGAACAGCCCGGACAGGCAGTATTCGAGCGTGGCCCGCTTGCTGGCATCAAGTCGCAAATCGTAGCCGACCACCTGGGCCATGCCACCGATGCGAATCCGCTCGTCAAAGCGCGTCACGGCAATTTTCAAGGTCTCGTCGAGTACCGTCGACACCGGTGCTGCGTTGGCATCGCGGATCGGAACCGTCAGCGAGAATCCCTTGAGCGGATAGACGGGCACGTCGACCAGCGATCCGAGAAATGGCCTGGTGTAGCTGCCTAATGCCACCAGCACAGCATCGAACGGCTGATCGCGACCGTCGACCCTGATGCCGGTGGCCGCTCCGCCTTCAACGTTCACCCGGTCGATCTGCACACCATAATGAAAAGTGACGCCCTTGGCATCTGCCATTTGGGCGAGTGCAGTGGTAAACAGATGGCAGTCGCCAGTCTCGTCGTTGGGAAGGCGCAGGCCGCCAGTCAGATCACCCACGACCGGGGCAAGCCCGGGCTCCGAGGTCAGCATTTCACCTGGTGTGAGCAGTTCGTACGGCACGCCCACATCCTTCAATACCGCGATATCCTTATGCGCTGCATCGAGTTGCTGCTGGGTACGAAACACCTGCAGCGTGCCCTTGCTGCGGCCCTCATAGGCGATTCCGGTGGCAGCGCGCAGCGCATGCAGGCAGTCACGACTGTAGTCCGACAGTCGCAGCATGCGTTCTTTGTTGATGCCGTAGCTGCGTGCATTGCATTGCATCAGCATCTGCCACAGCCAGCTCAACTGGAACAAGGTGAAGTCGGGCCGGATCGAGAGTGGCGCGTGACGCTGGAACAGCCAGCCGAGCGCCTTGAGTGGAATGCCGGGGGCGGCCCACGGCGATGCGTATCCGGGGGAAATCTGTCCGGCATTGGCAAAACTGGTCTCCCGGCCGGCACCGTGTTCGCGATCGAACACGCTGACCTCGTGGCCGGCCTGATTCAGATACCACGCGCTGGTCACGCCGATGACACCACTGCCCAGGACTGCGATTCGCACGACACCGATCTCCCCGTTGGGCCGCGCTTGATGCGCTTTTACGGCCGAGCCAAGATGGTACCCGCAGAATGCGCAATTCGCGCAATCCGACGGCTGCTTGCAGATCTTGCTGGCTAGCATGGCTGCTTTCTTGGAGCCTGACATGGACCTTCGACTTGCACCGTACTGGGATACACCGGCAGGCCTTGCCGCACGCGAAGAGAGTGATGCGCGGCGGCTTGCCGCAGCCGAGGCGCCGGCGTCGCGCCTTTTTTTCGGGTCATGTGCCATCGATACGGCAGCGCATGCGCTCTACATTTCAGGCACGGAGCGCCATCTCCAGCCGCGCGGCTTCCAGGTGCTGCTCTACCTGATCCGCAACCGTCACCGCGTGGTCTCAAAGGACGAACTGCTCGACGCGATCTGGCCGACCTGCCATGTCACCGAGAACGTGGTGGCGCGCTGCGTGATGAAGCTGCGCCGCGCCATCGGCGACGACGAGCGTTGTGGCCGCATGATCAGGACCATTCATCGGGTCGGCTATCGCTTCGACGCGACGGTAGAGCAGGGCTGGGCGGGCGACCGGCCGGTGCCGGCCCTCTCCGATGCGGTCGATGCAGCTGGTGCCGAGGCACGGCAGCACGCGCGCCCTTCGGCCAGGCCGCAGGACTCCGTTAGAATGGCGCTGTATGCCCCGGTGGCGAAATCGGTAGACGCACAGGACTTAAAGAAAATTTGAGCCCGACCGTGAAAGCGGATCGGTGAAGCCCTTCAAATTCGGTGAAACCCCTGCGCTTGTAGCGCGAGGCAATGCCGAGCCAATCCCGTGCAAACGGGCAGGTGTAGAGACCAGACGGGGGGGACCTAAAGCCTTATGGCCAGGGTCAAGGCATGGTCCAGACTCCAAACATCGACGATGGCGGCGAAAGTCGTAGGGGTATGAAAATCCTGGGCCGCAAGGCGTGCGGGTTCAAGTCCCGCCCGGGGCACCACTGCTTGAGCGGCGCAGCCAGCGTCCAGTCCTGCCACGAACTGAGGTAGCCGAGCGCGCCGGCCTAGCGCGATGTGGGTGCGGGCGGCAGCGACGAAAGCGGGCGGTCACGCCCGAGCGCCTGGGCGATGTAGGCGCGTGACATCTGGTAACTCGAATCTTTGGCCGCCTGGCCGAGGAACGCGTCCAGATCACCATGCTCCTTGCGCAGGCGATGAATCATCGGAATGAACAGATCAACCAGCTGCGGATCGAACTGGGTGCCGCGCTTGTCATGGATTTCGTTGATTGCATCCTGATCGGTCCAGGCATGCTTGTAGACGCGCTGGTGTGTCAGCGCGTCAAATACGTCCGCAATGGCGGCGATGCGAGCAGGCAACGGAATCTTCTCGCCCTTGAGCTTGAACGGATAGCCTTCACCATTCCACCATTCATGGTGGTAGCGCGCGATGATTTCAGCAAACTGCAGCTCTGGCATGTCGCTCTTGGACAAGAGCTCGGCGCCGACCGTGGTATGGGTTTCCATCAATGCGCGTTCAGCCGGCAGCAGCGGCCCGGGCTTGAGTAGAATCGAATCAGGCACCCCGATCTTGCCCACGTCGTGCAGGCGTCCGGCCAGATCCATGTGCGCGCACAGGTCTTCGTCGCAACCGGCTGCCTTGGCGAGCAGCATGGCGAGCCGACCGACCCGGTAGGAATGTTCTCCAGTCGAGTCATCGCGCAACTCTGCCGTCACGGCGAGCCGTTCAAGCATTTCGACGCGTTCGCTCAAGCGCACTTTCTCGACTGACTTGCGCCGCAACACCTCGAAATGGCGGTCCTGCACCACGCTGATCTGGTGCTCCTGGTGCTCGACATAGCTGAGCTTGGCCAGATGCAACTTGTTGTGAAACAGCACGTTTTCCGAGAACGCCCGGCTGGTGTTCATCATCAGCGCGCCCTGATATTCAACCGCCTTCTCCATATTGTTGGCGCGCTCGTGTGCCATCACCAGCGCCACCAGCGTGTCGCGGTAGCCAGCTTTTAGCGTCTTGGAGCGCTCCAGCGACACGGTCAGGCGGGTAATGCCGATATCGACACTGCCGCTGAACACTTCCACCAGGCCTTCAGCGTTATCCGCAGCGAGTGTCGCGCCCGGCATCTTGGCCTTCTCGGCGTAGCTCTTGGCTAGCAGCGCGTGCAGCTTGGCCTCGATCGGCTGGCCAAGCGACAGCAGCAGCCGGGTATGGGTGTATTCGGACAGCGCGCGATTGCCGAAATCCCCGGGAGTCGCTGGATCCTGCAGACCTTCGACGGCGCGTTGCATGGCCTTGATCCCGGCCGGGAAATTTTCCATATGCAAGAAGCACAGCCCGATATTGCTCCAGGCGTCATGCTTGGCGTAGGGCAGGTTCGGCATCGGATTGCTCGAGGCGATCTCGACTGCACGCTCGAAACACTGGATGGCGTTTTGATACAGGGCGGCATTGATGAAGTCGACGCCGAGGTTGATCCAGACCGACCATTCTGCCTGCGGATCGTTGACGATCGGAATCAGGCGCAGGGCTTCGCAATGGCACTCGATGGCCATACCGGTGTCGCTGGTTGCATTGCAGACCACACCCTTGACGGTCAGCGCGCGCCGCAGCAGCGGCGCATTGCCGAGTCTCTCGGCCAGCGTGACCGCGTGGTTGACGGCGATCATGCCGTTGCGCGGGGTCGTGGTGGAGTACAGATGAAACATCGCGATGTCGAGCAACGCGCCAACCCGCGACATCAGGTCTGCGGCCTCGGACGGCGCCGCAGCAAGCTGTTCCGTGCCTTGCTCGATGGCGTCCAAATCAGCCGGCGCCGCGCGCATCGCATTGCCAACGACGCCCAATAGTTTCGCGACATCGGCCCGATCGGAATCGATGGTTGGAGCGCTTGGGCGAAGCTCTGCTTGCATATCGCGGCTGGTTGCTGGAGACGTCAAGTACGGATAGCCATTGTGGAATGGGTCAGCCAATCTTTAAAGAAAAATCTAATTGGATTACGGGGTTTACGGTGTGCCGGATGCGAAAACAACGCCCCGAATGCTGTCCTAGAGGCATAAATTGTTGTTTTTCGTGCACAGCATTGACAGTTTGCTTGACGGAGGAGAAAGTAACGCCAGATTTTGATTGTGGCGGCGTCAGACGAGCACGCGACAAAGCACGCCGGTTGTGCAGGAACCGTCGCCAGAAAATATGTGCCGAACAATGGCTTCGCGTAAATGTAGCGAAAAGATGGCTGTCCATCAAAGCTGCGGCACAGCAAAAATGATGATCGCAGACTTCTGGGAACAAATTTAACATTTTAGGGAATTTAATTGTGAATGCGACTAGGAGCCCCCGGCAAGTCCGCCGCAAAGCTTGATCAGCATGCACAGACAACCAACCGCCGAATCACACAACAACTTCGCCTTCTTGCTTTCTTACCTTTCAGGGGATTTTTAAATGAACAATCAACTTACCGCAGAAGTCCAGACCGCCGAACAGCAAGCGCAAGTCGCCACCCAGCAGATCGTGCAACTGCCGATCAGCACTCTGGCCCTGATTGGCGGCGGGCAAGCCATCACCAGCTGCTACTGAACATCGATTTCAAATCATTTCCACACATTCAACAGACAGGAACCCAACATGAACACGCAAACCACCGAATTCGCAGTCGAACA
>CAZZVZ010000270.1:0-5056 GCA_964657655.1 Gammaproteobacteria bacterium
TCGAGGACGCGCTGCTCGAATTCGCGGGCTCGGTGCTGGTGATTTCTCATGACCGCTGGTTCCTTGATCGCATCGCCACCCACATCCTCGCGTTCGAGGGCGATTCCAAGGTCAGCTTCTTTGACGGCAACTACCAGGAATACGAGGCGGACAAGAAAAAACGCCTGGGCGAAGAAGGTGCCAAACCCAAGCGTATCCGCTACAAGGCGCTCAAGTAGCCATCGAGCAGCACCTCGATCCCGGGCCCTTTGGATCGAGGTTTGCGTTCAGGCCGCGATCGCCGCGGTGCGCAGCTTGAGCCACTCAAGCGCTGCCGGCGACAGGCCGTCTGCCAGGCGCAGGCGCACAATGGCGTGATACTGGTTGAGCCAGGCGATTTCATCTTCGCGCATCAGGCTCATGTCGATGCAGCGCGTATCGATCGGACACAAGGTAAGACTCTCGAACTTCAGGAATTCGCCGAATTCCGTGGTCATGGCCGGCACATTGGCGACCAGGTTTTCGATGCGCACGCCCCATTTGCCGGGGCGGTAGATGCCAGGCTCGTTGGACGTGATCATGCCAGGCTGCATGGCGGTACTCGGATCGCTCGAGGCGCTCGGCGAAATCGACTGCGGGCCCTCGTGCACATTGAGGAAATAACCCACGCCGTGCCCCGTGCCGTGGCCATAGTCGACACCGGCAGACCAGATTGGCGCGCGCGCCAGCGAGTCGAGCAAAGTCGAGCGCGTGCCGCGCGGAAACACCACGCGCGACAGGTTGATCATGCCCTTGAGCACCAAAGTGAAATCGCGCTTTTGTTCGGCGCTTGGTGTGCCAATCGGCACCACGCGCGTGATGTCGGTGGTGCCGCACAGGTACTGTCCGCCCGAATCGATCAGCAGCAGCCCGTCCCCTTCGATCACCGCGTGTGATTCTTCGGTGGCGCGGTAATGCGGCATGGCGCCGTTGGCGTTGAATGCCGCGATGGTGGCAAAACTCTGCGATACGAAGTCGGGTTGCTTGGCCCGTTGTGCCGTCAGCTTTTCGTCGATGGTCAGTTCGGTGATGCGTTCCTTGCCGAGTGCTGCTTCGAGCCAGGTGAAGAATTCGGCCAAGGCCTGACCGTCGCGGCGCATCGCCTCGCGCACCTGTGCAAGTTCGGCATCGGTCTTGCGCGACTTGGCGAGGGTCGATGGATTGATGGCATCGATCTGCGTGACACCTGCTGCAATCGCCTGGGTCATGCCCAGTGTGACGCGGCGCGGATCGATCAGGATGCTCTGGCCGGGTGCCAGCGCCGCCAGCGCCTTGGTGGTGTTCTGGTACGGCTCGATCTCGACACCATCGGCCCGCAACACGTCCTGCAGCGCCGCCGGTACCTTGGCGGCATCGATGAACAGGCGCGCACGGTCGGTCTCGATCAGCGCGTGCGCGACGAATACCGGGTTGTAGTCGACATCTGCGCCGCGCAGGTTGAACAGCCAGGCGATGTCATCAAGTGACGAAATGAGATGCGCCGCGGCGTTCTGTTCGGCCATCGCCTTGCGCACAGCAGCGAGCTTGTCCTGGCGCGTGGTTGCGGCAAATGGTGCGGGATGCTCTGACACCAGGCCTGCAGGAAGTGCCGGACGATCGAGCCAGACTTCATCGGCCAGATCGAGGTCGGTGATCAGTGTGACACCGCGCGCTTCGAGCGCAGACACCAGGGCGCGACCGGCAGCGACGCCGAGCACCTGCGCATCGACGCCAAAACGCGTCCCTTTGGGCGCGTTGGCCGACAGCCAGTCGATGTGGCCGAGTGCGGCCACTGCGTCGAGTTTCATCATGGCGATCCCGGTGCCCGCCAGCTGCGCCTCGGCCTGGACGTAATAGCGGCTGTCGACCCAAAGGCCGGCAAAATCCGCAGTGACCAGCAGCGTGCCCACCGAGCCTGTGAACCCCGTCAGCCACTCGCGTGTGCCAAAGCGGCTTGGCGGGTATTCCGACAGGTGCGGATCAGCGGTCGGCACCAGGTAGCCGGACAGCTCGTGTTTCTTCAGCGCCTGGCGCAGCGCCGCGATGCGTTGACGCACCTCGGCGCGGGAGTTTTCGAGGGTATCCATGGGATCGCCTAAAATAGCTGGAGCAAGTCTTGCAGTGTACCTCGGCGAAACCCACATTTCACCTGCGGACTTGACCCCGCCTACGAGAACAACAGGAGTCGAAATCATGTCCGAATTGCCCAATTTTGTACCCCCGCAGGGCAGCGTCGCCACAGCGACGCCAACGTCGAGTGTGGCGATCGATCGCGAGCAGCTGGCGCCGCTGGTGGCCGATCTGAAGGCGGATCTCGAGCGCTTGAGCCAGGGCGCGCCAAGCGGCGCGGAACTGGATCGCTTGCGCGCCGAGGTGGCGGCGCTTTGGGCCGCGCTCGAAGGCGGCGAACTGACCTCTGCGGGTCTGCCGGAGCGCTTGAGCAGCGTGCATGGTCTGCTCGACCAGGCGCCGGTCGGCGAAGCCGAGGCGAGCGCCTTTCATGCAGCAGGTTATTTCACGGCGATCGGACGCATGCTCGGTCTCGACTGACGCTGCCAGACCGCCCGCTGGGGCAGCGCTGCTGGCAACTCAGCTGGCCTTGCCCCACGAGTCTTTCAGGGTGGTGATGCGATTGAACACCGGCGCGCCGGGTTTCGAATCGACCGGGTCCGCCATGAAATAGCCGTGGCGCTCGAACTGCACGCGCGTGCTGGCGGGAATCTCCTTGGCCCCTGGCTCGAGCAGCGCCTCGATCACTTTTTTTGACTGTGGATTGAGCGACGCAAGGAAATCGCGTCCGCCCGCGTCGGGCTGTGCTTCGGTGAACAGGCGGTCATACAGTCTGACACTGGTCTTGAGTGCATGCTGCTGGCTGACCCAGTGAATGTTGCCCTTGACCTTGACGGCGTCAGCGCCTGGCGTGCCGCTACGGGTATCGGGTAGATAGTTGGCGTGCACCGCCGTGATGTTGCCGTGTTGATCCTTGTCGCAGCCCACGCATTCCACGATGAAGGCGTGGCGCAGCCGAACCTTGTTGCCGGGATAGAGCCGGAAGTAACCCTTGCTCGGCACTTCCATGAAGTCGTCGCGTTCGATGGCGAGTGAGCTGGTGAACGGAAAGCGGCGCTTGCCATGTTCCGGATGGTGCGGATGCACCGGGGCCTCGCACCATTCAATCGCGGCTGCATCGAAATTGTCGATGATGAGTGGCACCGGATCGAGCACCGCGGTGACGCGCGGCGCGCGCGGATCCAGGTCGTCGCGCAGCGCCGCCTCGAGAATGCTGTAGTCGATCCAGCTGTCCGAGCGCGAAACGCCAAGCCGCTCGCAAAACAGCTGCAGACTTTCTGGCGTATAGCCGCGCCGGCGCATGCCGACCAGGGTTGGCATGCGAGGATCATCCCAGCCGTCCACATGTTGCTCGGCAACCAGCTGGCGCAGCCGCCTCTTGCTGGTGATGACGTAGGTCAGATTGAGGCGCGCAAACTCATGCTGATGCGGCAGGCCGAACGGATTGGGACGCACATGCTCAAGTGCGTGCGTGAGCAGCGGCGCGAAGAAGGCAGGTTTCGCAAGCAGCAGATCGAACAAGGTCGTCAGCGCAGCCGTGCCCGCTTCGCCTTCCGGCCAGCTGGTCAACAGCGCCTTGAGTTCGAGTTCGGCATCGCTGCTGTCGAGCTTTGCAACCAGCTGTCTTGCGTGCCAGGCGAATTTCTCGGCGGTCTCACCGCCGCCATCGCGGATGTCTCGTACCAGATCAAGACCTGCTGCGAACTGTGTCGGACGCAGCACCGGCACGATGCGCTCCAGCACCCAGTCGTAAAGGGGCCGGTGATCTTCGAATTCGAGGGTGCATACCGAGTGCGTGATGTTCTCGAGCGCATCCGAAATGCAATGCGTGTAGTCGTAGAGCGGATAGACACACCAGGCGTCGCCGGTGCGGTGATGCGTGGCGCGGCGGATGCGATAGATGACCGGGTCACGCATGTTGATATTGGGCGAGGCCATGTCGATCCGGGCGCGCAGCACGTGCTCGCCATCGGCGAACAGGCCCTCGCGCATGGCGCGAAACAGGGTCAGGTTTTCAGCTGCAGTGCGTTCCCGGTGCGGCGAATTGCGCCCCGGCTCCGTGAGCGTGCCACGCATGGCGCGAATCTGGTCTGCGCTCTGGCTGTCAACATAGGCATAGCCGGTCTGGATCAGGTATTCGGCGAACTGGTAGAGCGACTCGAAATAGTCGCTCGCGAAATAAAGATGGTCGGCGTCGAAACCGGCGGCCAGTTCCATCGGTTGTGCATGCCAGTTGCCGCCGAGCCATGCCACGCTGTCAGTGATGGTGTCGACGAACTCCTGTTCTTCCTTTTCGGGGTTGGTGTCATCAAAGCGCAGATGAAACACGCCCGCGTAGTCGCGCGCCAGCGCAACGTTCAAGCAGATGGATTTGGCATGACCGACGTGCAGATAGCCATTGGGCTCGGGCGGAAAGCGCGTTCTGACACGCGCCGGATCAGGCTGGGCCGCCGGTCCCTGCGCAATTCCGGGCGTGCCGGCCCAGCGTCGCTGAGCATCTGCCTGCGCGCCAAGATCCTGATCGATCACGGTTTTCAGGAAATTGCCGGTCGCCGACTTGTCAGGCGATAACGGGTGCGGCGGTGCGTTTGGTGGCATGCGACGATACGATGTGAGGAATGCGACTTCGGGCAGGCATTCTAACGCAGTGGCCTATGCCGGGCTGGGCCTTGCGTCACAATGCCCGCACAGGCTCAGTGCTTGTGAACTGAGCGCAATCAATCAAGTCGAACCAGGCCTGGATCAGGCTTTTGGAAGGAAATCATTGATGCAACATCGCATGCTCGGCCGCTCGGGAATCAGTGTCGTGCCGCTCGCTTTTGGCGGCAATGTGTTTGGCTGGACCGCCGATGAGAAGAGATCGTTCGAACTGCTCGACCGCTTTGTCGACCACGGTTTCAATCTGGTCGATACCGCAGACGTGTATTCCAAGTGGGTGCCCGGCCACAAGGGTGGCGAGTCGGAGACAATTCTTGGGCGCTGGTTCAAG
>CAZZVZ010000271.1:0-5053 GCA_964657655.1 Gammaproteobacteria bacterium
GTGACACCTGGCACGTCGCGCAACTGCTTTCTGACGGGCGCGAGTTCGGCCAATCGGTCAGAGCTAAGGGCGATGAGAGGCATTGACTGGGCGGATCGCAGGTCGTTGACGAAACGCTGCGATTCTAAACCACGTGGGGGACCCTGCGAGCGACGTCGAACTAGTGTGCGCTGGCCTGCTCGGTCTCGAGCTTTTGCATCACCGAGCGCACGGCACGCTCGACCAGCGGCGTGTCTTCAGCCACGCGCAGATCCTGATTGCGCAGCAGTGCTTCGAGAGCGTCCGGGTTGAGCGAGTGGGCTTTCTCGCCACGCTCGGCCATGAACAGATAGAACGACTTGCGCGGACTGATCCAGGCCAGACGCACCCGTTCGAAAAGACCGTTGACCTTGAGGTCAAACCAGTTGCCGCGCTCCAGATTGGTAAGCCAGCGCGCCACGGTGCTGGCACCTGATGCAATCACACCTTCGGCCGGCGCACCGTTACCGGTGGGCGCACTGATGAGTTCGATTTCGCCCTGCGATTCGGCTTCCACACGCCGCATGCTTTCCGCCGACAACTTGACGTGCTGCGGCTGCGAATCCACTTCCATGTCCTGCTCGACCACCATCTGCTCGATGCGCGAGGCGAAGTCGTCAATATCGACCGGCTCGGCTGCAGCACCTGCGGCCCTGACGGCAAGAGAATGGATTTGCATCAATTCCGAGAAGAAGCGTGTTTCTTGCTCCGGCGGATAACCGATCAGTGCCAGGCCTTCGCGGATCACGCCGATCATGCGCGGCAGCAGCTGCACCAGGTCGCGCCGCTCTTCGGCCGTGATCTTGGGCTGCGCGCTCCACACCAGATCGATGCACACCTGCTTGAAGCGCGCCACGGTCGGATCGGTGCGGCTGTCTTCACAAAGACAGGCCGCCTCGACCAGCACATGGGTCCAGACATCGAGCAAGAATGCCTTCAGGAAAGGTTCGAGCGTGACGCCGTAGAGAAGCTGATTGACCTGGATGCAGGCGTTGACGCTCAACACCTCGCGCACTTCTGCGCGCTCGAGCACGTCGGCCGCACGGCCGACAATATCGTTCGAGTGGGTGTGCTCGCGCGACAGGAAGGCCTCGAACTCGGCCAGCCCCTGTTCGTACACGTCAGTACTCTCATCGACTGCAGCAAGCACGTTGTGCACGATACGATCGACTTCGGCGATGAATCCGCGGCTGCTCTCGGAGCCGGCGTCGTAGCCAAGCGCGCACGAAGCGATGCGGTCGATCAATCGGCGTGCAGGGTGAGCACGGCTGGCGAAGAACGAGCCATCGGCCAACGCGACGCGCAGCACCGGCAGCTGCAGGCGTCCGAGCAGCAGCTTGAAATCAGCCGGCAGCTTGTCGTCTGCAAAGATCTGATCGAACAGCATCGCGACAATATCGATCTTCATGCGATCGACATTGTTGCCCGCGGCCGAAGACAGCTGTTCGTGATTGGCCCAGATGAAGTTCGACGGATTGCTGCCCGCGTAACCCGCATCACTGGCCACCATTGCGCTCGCCGCCATGCCAGGCGCCGGCTGGTTCGGCAGCGACGCTCCGATATTGAGTCCCAGATCCTGCATGGCGCGCAGATCCTGGATTGCGGTGAGAAGGTTGCGACGCGAATGTCCTGCCGCGTGCTGACCTGCCACGTCGGCACCGCCGACTTGCGAGCCGCGGTAGACAGACGAATTGCCCACCAGCTTCTGGAGCGCCTCGAACATGCTGAGGGTGCCTTCGACCATGCTGCCAACGGCGTTGTCGATGCGCTCGATGCTTTCAGCAGCATGCTGGCCGATCGCCGCCACGTCCTCGACATTGCCCGAAAAGCGCGCTTCGACCGGGGTGCGATTGCGTGCTACATGGCGAACCTTGGGCAGCACCCGGCGCGAAATCAGGCGTGCGTTGAGATCCTGGTAGACCACGCTGATGTTTTGCGTCATGGCGCCTTCGAAGCACTTGAGAACCTCGATGCGCGTCTGGTGATCGGTGTCGAGTTGCTTGCAGGCCGATTCGAGTGCGCGACAGAATAATTCCGGACGCAGCGGGTTGTTCGATTCTTCTGCACCGTCGCGATTGAGCAGGTAGCTCATGCGCGCATTGAGATCGCGCAGCTCCCATTCAACGCTGGCCTTGATCTTGTCAGTCAGATGCCGCACCGCCACGTCATCTTCGATTTCATCCGTGTCGATCAGCGACAGTTCGCCGAAGTCACTGCGCTGGAATGACGAGTCCGAGGCGCTTGCGCCACCGATGATGTTCTCGTTGAGCAGAGTGCGAAAGCTGTCGCGAAACTCTGCTTCGAGCAGACCGCGCTTGTTCTTGATGTTGGTGTAGGCATCAAGCATCAGCTGACGTTCACGCGTGCTGCCGCTTGATTCTGCCTTGACGAAAAGATGCTCGACGACGTCTTCAACAATGGTGGAGAACGAAATGTCCAGCTTGGCGAGTACCTGCGTGATCTCTCCTGCGAGGATTGATTTCTTCGCTTCGACACTGAGTTGTTCTTCAAGCTCTTGTGCCACCGGAATCGCCTTCTATTACTGTTCATGCACCATTGGAGCGACTGAATATAGCTCAAAAAAATCGTCAGTAAATGACCAAATTGGCGCGAATGTGACGCAATGTTTCGCACCCGCACGAACCCTTGGCAGCAGCGAGCCAATGGCTTGTCTGGAGTACGTGGAAGATGTGGATCAGGACGCGCCGAAGTCTTAACGGAAGAGCTCGTTTCGACCTACGTTTGATCTAGGTGGAATGGCTGGAAAATGAGCGCGCAGGCGCTTTTCCGGCTAGGTGAGCGAAAATTCTTGCCTTGCTCACCAGTTGGTCACGGCCTGATACAAAAAATAT
Source organism: Gammaproteobacteria bacterium (assembly GCA_964657655.1). GTDB lineage: Bacteria > Pseudomonadota > Gammaproteobacteria > Burkholderiales > Burkholderiaceae_D > CAJCIC01. Next base: position 2,871 of record CAZZVZ010000271.1, read on the forward strand.
TTTGCTGCCGTGTACAGTTTGACACAGCGAAGTCCATGCCAAGTGCCGCTTAACGTCACTTCGTGACTCGATCGGAAACCCGACGGCTGTCGTCATCTGTCGCTGCAAAGCGTGCCGCCGCAGAAATGTCTCACACATATCGAGTGGTGCGTGAAAGGCGGCGATGAAGGCGCTGTGCGCGCAGCGCGCGACCCAGAAGTGCCGCTCGAGGCTGCTGTGCAGGTGCTCGAACGACCCCAGCATGCAGGACGGTACACTGAGCCACTGCCGAGATGCCTGTGCGCACGCCGTTTCACCGGCCGAGTTCATTAATTGCGTGCAAGGAGATCTCTACCTCAAGAGGAGTTGCCGTGTCACGGACTGAATACGATAGTTTTGGCGCCATCGAGGTGCCTGACCAGTCACTTTGGGGCGCGCAGACCCAGCGTTCGCTGGAGCATTTCGAGATCTCTTGCGAGCACATGCCCTCCGAAGTGATCCACGCTCTGGTGCAGGTCAAGCGCGCCAGCGCGCGCGTCAATGCTGATCTGGGCTTGCTCGATCCGGGCAAAGCCAGCGTCATCATCGCTGCTGCCGACGAAGTCCTGGCAGGATTGCACAACGATCAATTTCCCCTGGTCGTATGGCAGACGGGCTCGGGTACCCAGACCAACATGAACGTCAATGAGGTGCTGGCCAATCGCGCCAGCGAACTTGCTGGTGGCGTGCGCGGCGAAAAGCGCTCAATCCATCCCAACGACGACGTCAATCGCAGCCAGTCGAGCAACGACACCTTTCCGACAGCAATGAACATTGCTGCCGTGACCCTGATCGAATCCGGCCTGCTGCGGGAACTGGCGGCCTTGCGAGACACCCTTGCGGCCAAGTCGACAGCATTTGCCGACATTATCAAGATTGGCCGTACCCACCTGCAGGATGCCACGCCGCTGACGCTTGGTCAGGAATTCTCGGGTTATGTGGCCCAACTCGAACACGGCATCGAACATGTGCGCGACAGCCTCGCACATCTTTATGAACTGGCGCTGGGCGGCACGGCCGTCGGAACCGGTCTTAATGCGCCGCACGGCTACGCCGAACGCGTCGCAAGCGAACTGTCGGCGCTGACCGGCTACCCGTTCGTGACCGCCCCCAACAAGTTCGAAGCGCTGGCGGCAGCCGATGCACTGGTGCACGCGCACGGCGCCTTGAAGACAGTGGCGGCCAGTCTCATGAAAATTGCCAATGATGTGCGCTGGATGGCAAGCGGCCCGCGCAGCGGCCTTGGGGAACTCAGTATCCCCGAGAACGAGCCCGGCTCATCCATCATGCCGGGCAAAGTCAATCCGACCCAGTGCGAAGCGATGACCATGCTGTGCGCCCAGGTGTTCGGCAACGACGTCGCGATCAACTTCGGCGGTGCCGCAGGCAACTTCGAGCTCAACGTGTATCGGCCCATGATCATTCACAACGTGATGCAAAGCATCAGGCTGTTGAGCGATGGTGCGCGCAGCTTCAGGTTGCATTGTGCGCAGGGAATCAAGGCCAACGAGACGCGCATCGCACAACTGCTCGAGCAATCGCTGATGCTGGTCACGGCGCTCAATCCGCATATCGGTTACGACAAGGCGGCGAAGATTGCCAAGGAGGCGCACCAGCGCGGCAGTACGCTGCGCGAAGCTGCACTGTCACTCAAACTGGTGTCGGCAGAGGACTTCGACCGCTGGGTCGATCCAGGCAAGATGATCGGCGTGCTGCCCGCTGGCTAGCGCAGGTTGCCGGTATGGCCCAGCGAATAGCGGCCCGGCTGCGGCCACACCGTCAGACCGTGCGGCTCATGGCCCACCGAAATGATCCTGGTGTCGCCGTTGGACGTATCGATGCGATACACCACGTTGTCGAAGCGTCCCGACAGCCAGATGTAATGACCGTCGGCGCTGACGTTGCCCATATCGGGGCTGCCACCGCCCGGGATCGGCCAGGTGTGCGTGACCTGCCGGGTGGCGAAGTCGATCACCGACAGGCTGCCCTCGCCGTGCGGCGGTCCGTGGATGCGATGTGATCCGCGATTGGCGACATAGAGCGACTTGCCATCGCGACTTGGATAAAGACCGTGCGTGCCGATGCCGGTCGCGATGAATCCGATCTGCTTGAAACTCTGGCCGTCGACCACGAAGACACCATCGGCCTCCATGTCGGCGATGAAG
>CAZZVZ010000272.1:0-5035 GCA_964657655.1 Gammaproteobacteria bacterium
CTTGCCAAAACGACATGCTGATTACATTCAAATCCAAGGCCGCCGGCGACATCCACATGTTCACCGAGCACGCCCAGATGCTGCTCAACGTGATGGGCAAAACCCTCGATCAGGGTGCCGCGCCGCGCGGCATCATCACCGCCGCCGAAGTGCCTGCGGCGCTCGCCAAGCTAAAGGCTGCAGCCGATGTGTCTCGCGTCGAGCAGCGCCAGAACCAGGACCTGCCCGAGGCACACCTTTCGGTTTCGCTATCGCAGCGCGCCTTCCCGCTGATCGAGATGCTCGAGCGCGCCGCGAAGAGTTCCGACGACGTGGTCTGGGGCCCGTGAGGCGAGAGGGCTGCGAGATCAGCCGCGCACATCAGCCCGCGAGAAACTTCTTCAGGCGTGCCACACCGTCTTCCAGCCGCTCGACGCTCGAGGCCAGGCACCAGCGCACGTAACCTTCCCCTTCGGCACCAAAGGCAGCGCCTGGTGCCAGACCAAGCCCCACCTGCTCGACCAAGGCTTTGCAAAACGCCAGTGAATCGGCCGCCCGGTCGATGGCAAAAAACACATACATGGCGCCATCAGGGCGCACTGCATTGACGCCCTCGATCGATTCGAGCAGCTGACACAGCACTTCGCGGGCACGCGTGTAGCGCGCCAGTGTCGCTGCCACCACAGGCTCGCCCTCTACAATGGCACTCACCCCTGCAAGCTGCACGAAAGGCGGTGCGCACGAGGTGTTGTATTCGATCAGCTTGCCGAAATCATTCATCAGCGTGGTGCCGTCCGGCCCGCGCGGCGAGACCATCCAGCCAAGACGCCATCCCGTCATGAGCCACGACTTGGAAAAGCTGTTGGTGGAAATGATGCGGTCCTCGGGCTCGCCCAGATCCAGAAATGACGGCGCCACATTGCGCGCGCCGATGCCGCCGCGATAGACCAGCCGTTCATAAACATCGTCGGCGATGATCCAGATGCCGCGCTCGCGGCAGTGATGCAAGATCGCGCGTTGCGTGTCGGCGTCGATCACCCAGCCGGTGGGATTGTTCGGCGAATTGATGACCAGGGCGCGCGCATTGGGCGTCAGCGCAGACAGCACACGGTCGAGGTCGAGCGTCCAGCGCCCTTGCGTCATGGTCAGCGGCACACGCACCACTTCAGCACCAAGAATGCGCGGCCCTTCAGTCAGATTGGGCCACACGGGCGTGATGATGACCACCCGGTCACCTGGAGAAAACAGCGCCTGCGCCGCGATCATCAGGGCCGACACTCCCGAACTCGTCACGGCGATGCGGTCCGGCTCGACTGCGCCGTGCAACCCGGTGACATAAGTCGAGATGGCTTCGCGCAAGGGTGCGATGCCGAAATTGGAGCTGTAGAAGGTCTCGCCCGCGGCCAGCGCGTCGCGCGCGCGATCGCGGATGAACTGCGGCGTGACTTCATCTGGCTCACCGAACCAAAATGGCAGCACGTCGGCGCGACCAATCCCGGCATTGGCCACCTCGCGGATCTTGGATGCACCAAGTGCTGCAATGTCAGGACGCGCAGTGACGTGGGCCACTGGAGCCAGAGGGATATTTCTAAGGGGGGTTGCCATGACTTCTCCAGAACGGCCGACACACAGCGCAGTGTGTCTTAGCGACATTCTGACACGCGATCTCAACCTGACAAAGGCAGACCCTGGCTGAGGCCATCCTTGCGCCACACACTGGCAAGCCAGGGCTGCTGCTGACGCGGCAATCCTTCTGGCCGATAGTAGTGCTCGAGCTCCACAAAGCCTGCATCACGCATGTAACCACGCCATGCATCGAGGTCATGGTAGCTGCCGTAACGACCGCCATTCCAGCCCTCCTCATTGCTGCCGCGCGGGTTCGACGCGAACAGCACACCATCGGGCCTCAACGTCCGGCAGAGCTTCCCCAGCACCTGAGGCAATTCCTGGCTGGGCACATGAAACAGGGTCGCGTTGGCGAAAATGCCTTCAAAGCGCTCGGCAGGCAGATCGAGCGCGACGAAGTCCTGCTGCCACACTTCGCCCACACCATGGGCCGATGCCATGGCGGTAAAGCGTGCCGCCCCGTCGAGGCCAACCACGCGGTGCCCAAGCGCCGCAAACGTCTTCATGTCGCGCCCGGGACCGCAGCCGAAGTCGAGGATGTCATGCGGCCCGCCTCCTTTCATGTGGCGCAGCAATGCCGCAATGTTCTGGCTCACGTCATGCTCGCGTGTGCCCTGCCAGAAATCTTCCGCGCGCTGGTTGTAGTGCTCCAGAGTCAGGCTGGAAATCTGCGCCAGCTGGTGCGCCGTGAGCTTCACCTAGGAGAAGCGCAAGCGCGTCGCGGGCGTGATGCGGTTGTACAGCGCCTGTAGCGCGCGTACCCCGCTCTCAGCCTCGGCACGATCGGGCGCTTCGTTGTCGTCGTTCCAGCCGGTATCGTCACCCTGCGGACTTGGCTGGATCACAATCCCGTCACGGCGCGCCAGTACGCCGAGCTCGTGATAGTAGATGCCGTAGTTGACGCCCGGCTGTGGAATCAGCCAGGCAATCTGGCCCCGCACCGGAATGATGCTGTCATCACGCCACAGCGCCCGGGCACCATAGCCGGTGCAGTTGACGATGAGCTTTTGCGACAGCGCACTCAAGTCGGCGGGCGCTGCAAACGCCCTGGTCTCGATGCGCCCGCCCGCCAGCTGGAATTCCTCGATCAGAGTTCTCGCATAACTTGCGATATTGAAGGTCAGCGAGGTGCTTCGACGCACCACGGCAGTCGGAAACGGCGTGCTGCCTGGTGGCATGTCGTGAAACGCCGGCACCAGATCCTTGAGGCGATCGCGGTAAGAGGCAAAGCCGTGGCTGTCCTGCTCCCACGGTCCATCGTCGCCGTCGGGTGAGTCGCGCAGCAGATATCGATCGGTCCACTCGACGGGATCACCGGCCGCGCCCAGATAGCTCTGGTACATGGCAAACGAAGTGCGCGCCATGGTTTCCCATTGCGCTGCAAAGCCCGGGGCTGCATCTGCATCCAGCGCGATGCGCGAGTCGGGCGTCCAGGAACCTGTCGCGCGCATCGATCGGACGTAAGGCGGACGCTCCTTGGCATAGATGGTGACGCGCATGCCGGCGCGCTGTGCGGTGATCGCAGCCGTCAGGCCGAGCGCGCCGCAACCGATCACGGCCAGATCGGTTTGGCCGGGAGCTGCTTGCATGGCGCGCTGCAGGACCAGTTCGGCGCTGCCCCAAGAAAGTGACCAGCCGCTGCCGCCGTGACCATAGTTGTGGACCACGATCTTGTCGGCCAGCTGTTCGACATCGAGCCGCGGGCCTGCCGCGCGAAACGGCCGCAGACAAACGGTGATGCGAAAAATGCGGTCAAAGTCGGCACGGATCGGGACGATCGGGCCAGGCGCATCGTAGAACGGCAAGGACTGCGCACTGGTCGTTCTCGAGCCACTCATATCGCCCGCATCGCTGGCGCAGCCGGCAAGGCCGAGCGACGACAAGGCGCCAGCGCTTGCGACCACGCCAGAACTGCGCAGGAAAGTTCGACGCTTCATGCTCGATCTCCAATTGCAAACGCTGACATTATCGCTGCATGTCGATCGCGCCCGGCAAGGCGACCGAGCGCGGCGCTGGTTGTTCTCGCTTGGCGTGCTAGTGAGCGGCCGGGCAGTCCCAGCTGGCCGACGAGTGGCCGGACGACTGGGAGAGGGCCACGCGCTTGTCACAGATCGAGGCGATGAAGGTGTGCGCCGAGTGATTGCCTTTCTTGACGGCCTGCTGGTACCACGTCAAGGCTTTGCCATAGTCGCGCTCGACGCCGAATCCATTTTGGTACATCCAGCCCATGCGGGCGGCGCCGTAGCCGCTTCCCGCAGCATCTGCCTTCTGGTACCAGGCCAGGGCAGTGTCATAGTCGCGCTCGACGCCCAGCCCGTTTTCGTAGAGGTAGCCGACCCGCGCCTTGGCATCGGCCAGGCCATGGTCGGCCGCGCGCTTGTACCACTGCATGGCGCTTGCATAGTTCACCGCCACGCCGCGGCCGTTCTGGAAGCTGTAGCCGACCCCGTTCTCACCGGCCGGATAGCCCTGCAGGGCGGCATTCATGTAGAGCGTGAAAGCGCGGTTGTCATCCTTCTCAATGCCTTCGCCGCTCATCAGCATGTCGGCCAGTCTGGTCTGTGCGTAGCTGTTGTTGCGCTCGGCGGAGCGACTGAAGTAGGCAGCAGCCTGGCTCGCATCAGAAGCAACGCCGACCCCGTCCTTATACATATAGCCAAGCCAGGCGGCAGCACCCGGATGGCCGTGGCTCGCCGATCTGGTCAGCCAGGTGACGGCCTTGGGATAGCTGCGCTCCACCAGGTGGCCATTGAAGTAGGCCATGCCGAGCATCATTTCGAACAGGGAGCGCTGGCGATCGATGAACTCCTTCAGGTCGCAGGTCTTGTGGCAGGCAGCATTGGGGTCGGGAGGCGAGCGTCCGGCCGATGCCAGCGCGCTGTTGGCACAAAACAGCGGCATGGCCAGCAGCAGGGCGAGCAACAGCGCAGCGCCGGCACGGCACAATGCGACGCCGGCGCGATGGCCAGTCAATCCGGGCCCCAGGCGCCAGACAGCCACCATTGCCCGAGCAGCTTGAGTGGTGCCTGGCCTCTTAGTTCTCTGCGTCTTGATAGTTCGGGCAACAGCGCAGCCAGCATGCCGGCCAGCGCGCCTGCATCAAAGGCACACACACCCAGCACGTAACCGGTGACTTCGGCGTGGTTCATGCCGATCCCTGCGGTATTGGTGATGAGGCCGGCGACAAAAGCCAGCAGCACGGTCACAAGCAGCAGCAGCACCACCACCAGATCGGCTCCGAGGATGAACCATCCTTCATCCCGGTGACGGGTGACAAGGCGGACCAGCGCAAGCCCGCACCAGCCACCAAGGCTTCCGAAACAAAGCCCAAGCAGTGGCCAGATCAGAGCGGCAGAAATCATGGGGAAGAAGGGTCCGGGCTAGCCCGGACCTTCATCGCCCGGCCGCGCCGGCTTTCGTCGACGATCTC
>CAZZVZ010000273.1:0-5027 GCA_964657655.1 Gammaproteobacteria bacterium
CTCGGGATCTGATACGCACGGATCCAGCGCCAGAGCGCGGCACGCGGCGCCTCGTGGAGCAAACTGCTGGAACTCGAGCGCTGGGTGCATGGCGATGTCACCCCTGATCTGACGCTGTTGTTCGATGTGCCGAGCAAGGCTGCCAAGGCGCGCCTCGCGGGTGTTCGCGATCCAGATAAATTCGAGCGGCAGGCAAGCGACTTCTTCGAGGCGGTGCAACAAGGCTACCGGCGCCGCATGCAGGAAGACGAGCAGCGCTTCGTGCTGATCGATGGCACTCAGACGATTGAAGAGATTCGCGAATATCTTCAGAGGGTTATAGACGATTTCTCGAAACTGGATGCGGACAGGAGCCTGATTTCCTGAATCACTGACGATGTCTCTCTCAACTTTAAGTATCATTCGGAACTTTTTGAATTAATTGATCTATCCCTGGCAACAAGACATCTGGTCGAAGCTCGTTCCCTGGCGGCTCGACGCACCGCACGCGATCCTGCTGGCGGGGCCTGCGGGCATCGGCAAGCTCGACTTTGCGCGCGAACTGGCGCGCTTTTGGCTGTGCGAAGCGCCATTGCCTGAGGCAGCCTGCGGCGTGTGTCCGTCGTGCATTTTTGTAGCGCTCGGGCACCATCCCGATCTTCAGGCGATCAGGCCGGAGGCCGTGGCACTGGCCGAAGGGGCCGAGGCCGATGACGGTGACGGCAATGGCGATGAAAGCGCGGATGGCTCGCCCGGCGGCGCGCAGGGCGATTCCGAGAAACGCTCGAGCCGCGCGCCGAGCCGGGAAATCCGCATCGGCCAGATCCAGCAGCTGATCGAGAGTCTCGCCATCGGCACGCACCGGCGCGGACGGCGCATTGCGCTCGTCTATCCAGCAGAAAGCATGAATCTGTTTACGGCCAATGCGCTTCTGAAAATCCTCGAAGAGCCGCCGCCCGACAATCACGTGCTGTTGATCAGCGACGCGCCCGAGCGCCTGTTGCCCACCATCTTGTCGCGCTGCCAGCAGGTGCTGCTGCCGGCACCGGCACGAGGTGCGGCAGGTCAGTGGCTGGCCGCCCAGGAGGTAAATGACGCCGAGAGCTGGCTGGCTGAGGCCGGTGGCGCGCCCCTCGCGGCGCTGCGCGCGGCGAGCGCCGAGCCGGCGCTACTCGAGGCGCGCCAGACGCTGTTGGAAGGGCTGGCACGCGGTGCGCGCTGCAATGCCCAGACCCTGGCGGAACGCCTCGCCAAGGCGGAGCGACCGGTTGTTGTGGCTTGGCTACAGCGCTGGGTCTGGGACTGCCTGGCTTACCGCCTGGGCGCACGAATACGGTATTATCCAAAGCATCAGGTGGCAATCGCCGCGCTCGCGCGTCAGCTCGATCCAGTCGAGCTTGCGCGCTTCGCGCGCGAACTCTCTGCGACTCGCCGCGCGGCGGAACATCCCCTCAACGCGAGGCTGTTTTTTGAAGATCTGTTGCTGCGTTACCTGCGCAGTGTGGCTCCAAGCGTGGAATCGACGACATCGTGAATGACGTTGCAAGACCGGCCGCGATTGCCAGACCAAGTGTTCTCTCCCTGAATATCAAGGAGAAGGCAGCGCTTTACGCTGCCTACATGCCGTATCTGAAGAACGGCGGCATTTTCGTGCCGACCAGCAAGCCCTACAACCTCGGCGACGAGGTCTATCTGCTGCTGTCGCTGATGGAAGATCCTTCCAAGTTTCCGATTGCAGGCCGGGTTGCATGGGTCACGCCGCAAGGCGCCCACAACAACAAGGCGCAGGGCATCGGCGTGCATTTCTCGGAAGATGAAGGCGGGGCGACCGCCAAGAAACGCATCGAGGAAGTTCTAGGCGCAGCGCTCAAGTCCTCGCGCAGCACCCACACGCTTTAGCCGGCCCGTTGGCCGCCGGTTCCCGCATGCACTTGCGCCTGGCGAGCATCGACGATCTGCCTGGCATCGTCGCCATCTACAACAGCACCATCGCCTCAAGGCAGGTCACCGCCGACCTGCATCCGGTCAGCGTGGAAGACCGGCACCCCTGGTTTTTGGCGCACGACCCTGACGTGTATCCGCTGATGGTCGCCTCCGACGAGGAAAATGGCATGCTCGGCTGGCTCAGCTATTCCGCCTTTCATCCGCGTGCAGCCTACCGCGCCACGGCCGAAATCAGTCTTTACCTGGCGCCCGAGGCGCGCGGTCGCGGTCTTGGCAGCGAGCTGCTGCAAAAAGCCATCGAGCACGCCCCCAAGTACGGGTTCACCACCCTGATCGGCCTGATCTTCGGTCACAACCTGCCGAGCCTGAAGCTGTTTCACCGCCTCGGCTTTGTCGATTACGGCCATCTGCCCGCCATCGCCGAACTCGACGGCGTGGCGCGTGATCTTGTCATCGTCGGCAAGAAGATTGCTTAGCTCAAGACAGACTCATGTTCATCGATTCGCACTGTCACCTTGATTTCCCGGAACTGCACCAGCAGTTGCCGGCGCTGCTCGACAACATGCGCGAGGCCCGCGTCAGCCATGCGCTTTGCGTGTGCGTCGAGCTCGAGGCCTTCGATGCGGTGCTTTTGACCGCCAACAGCGCCGACAACCTGTACGCCTCGGTCGGTGTGCACCCCGACTACCCCGATTGCGAGGAACCGAGCGTGGCGGGCCTGATCGAGCGCGCGCGTGATCCGAAGGTGGTGGCGATCGGTGAGACCGGGCTCGACTATTTCCGCCTGAGCGGCGATCTCGAATGGCAGCGCCAACGTTTTCGCACGCATATCAGGGCGGCGCGCGAGAGCGGCAAACCGCTCATCGTGCATACCAGAAACGCTGCGGAAGACACCTTGCGCATTCTCGCTGAAGAAAAGGCCGAACAGGTCGGTGGCGTGATGCATTGCTTCACCGAATCCTGGGACGTGGCACAGGCCGCCATGGAGCTCGGTTTCTACATCTCCTTTTCTGGCATCGTCAGCTTCAAGAACGCCAAGGATCTGCACCAGGTGGCCAAACAGATGCCGATCGAGCGCGTCCTGATCGAAACCGATTCACCCTATCTGGCGCCGGTACCGCACCGTGGCAAGACCAACCAGCCCGCGTTCGTCGCGCACGTGGCCGAACGCATGGCCGATCTGCGCGAGACCAGTCTGGCTGCCATCGGCCATGCCACCTCGGAGAACTTCTTCTCCCTTTTCAAGGACGCACAACGGTGAAGCTGAGAAATCTGGCACTGCTGCTGCTGTTTGGCTGCGCCGCGCTGGCGCATGCCGCCAAGCAGCCGCCGCCGAGTGACTCGGAGATGATTCGCGCCGTCGATTCGGCCAACGAAGTGCAGGTCAAGCGCTTTCTGGATCAGGGCGGCAATCCCAATGCGCGCGATGATCGGGGCGAGCCGGCCCTGATCTACGCACTGCATAACGAGCGCTTCGAGGCTGCCGACGTGCTGGCCAAGTGGCCCGCCACCGATATCGAGGCCGAGAACAAGGAGGGCCAGACGGCGCTGATGGTGGCTGCCTATCAGGGGCGCCTGAAATTGTGCGAGACGCTGCTCGAGCGCGGTGCTGAAGTCAGTCACGCGGGCTGGACCGCGCTGCATTTCGCGGCGTCGAGTGGCCAGCTCGAGGTGGCACAGCTGCTGATCGAGCATTCGGCCTATGTCGATGCCCTGTCCCCGAACGGCACCACGCCGTTGATGATGGCAGCGCGTCACAAGGACCAAGCGGTGACCGACTACCTGCTCGAGCAGGGCGCCGATCCCACGCCCAAGAACGGCGCGGGTCTGAGCGCCGCCGATTTTGCGCGCAAGGCGGGTGACGAGCAGCTGGCACGCGCACTCGACAAGGCGGCGCTCGCCTACAAGAAGGACCACGCCGCTCCGGTGGTGCCGCTCAAGGGCGTCGAACAACCCCTCAATCCCAGCAGCGATCAGCCTGGCGAGGTCAAATGAGCCCAGGCGTGCCGCTTGGGGCGGCGCCGCGCCAACTCGTGAGCGACGCGCCCGAGGTACCGACCGCCCCGGCTGTGCTGGCTGCGGCAAGCCCCGGGCAGGGCGGCATGGCGCCGTGGCTTGCGCGACTCGAATTGCGTTTTGCAAGCCGGCCCGGTATCAACGCGCCTCTCGATGCAAGCGCTGCGGCTCGAACGGTACTGGCGCTCAACCGGCATCACGGTCCCTTGCTGGTGCAAAAGGCGCTTCACCCAGAAGGTCCTGGCGTGTGTCACGCGGTGGTGCTGCATCCGCCTGCCGGCATTGCTTCAGGCGACGACCTGAGCATCGATGTTTCGGTCGAATGCGGCGCCCATGCGGTGCTGTCGACACCGTCTGCCACACGCTGGTACAAATCGACTGGCGTGGCCGCGAGGCAGCAGGTCAGGCTGGTGGTGGCTTCAGGCGCCACGCTTGAATGGCTGCCTGAAGAAAATCTCTTCTACGAACATGTCAAAGCACGCCAGGAGACCCGCATCGAGGTCGAGCCCGGTGCACGCCTCATTGCCTGGGATGCCTTCATGCTGGGGCGCACGGCGCGCGGTGAGAACTGGCACGATGGTGAGGTCAGTCTCGTCAGTCGCCTGATCGAAGGCGGCAAGCTCAAGTACCTCGAGCGCGGAGTATTTCGCGGTGCTGACGAGCAGATGGATGGCCCGGCGGGCCTCAACCGGTTTCGCTGCGGCGCGACGCTCTTGGCTCTGGGTCCAGGCGTCGATCAGATGCTGTGCGACCAGATCGCGGGCAGGCTGCCCTACCAGGCAGAACTGATGGCCGGCTGCAGTCAGATCGAACCTGGCCTTATCATGATGCGCGTGCTGGGACGCGAGGCGACCTCGGTGCGTGAGCTGTTGCACGACATCTGGACCAACATCAGGCCGGCCGTGACGGGAGTTGCGGCCAAGCCCCTGCGCCTTTGGGCGTGCTAGCAAAAAGAAGCTATGGAACTGACCCCACGCGAAAAAGACAAGCTGCTGATCTTCACGGCAGCGCTGCTGGCCGAACGGCGGCGCGCGCGCGGCCTGAAGCTCAACTACCCCGAGTCGGTGGCGCTCATCAGCGCTGCCATC
>CAZZVZ010000274.1:0-4995 GCA_964657655.1 Gammaproteobacteria bacterium
GTGCTGCTCATGATCGACAACTACGATTCGTTCACCTATAACCTGGTGCAGTACTTCGGCGAACTCGGCGAAGAGGTTGTGGTGCGCCGCAATGACGAGATCACGCTCGACCAGATCAAGGAGCTGGCACCGCAGCGCATCTGCATTTCCCCGGGTCCTTGCGCGCCTGACCAGGCCGGCATTTCGGTGGAGGTGCTCAAGCGCTTTGGCCCCCATGTCCCGGTTCTCGGGGTCTGTCTTGGCCACCAGGCGATCGGCAGTGCCTTTGGCGGACGCATCGTGCGGGCTCAGCGCCTGATGCATGGCAAGACCGACCAGGTGCAGCACGATTCGGCTGGCGTGTTCAAGGGTCTGCCGCAGCACTTCACGGTGACGCGCTATCACTCGCTGGTGATTGAAGAAGAGAGTCTGCCTGCTGCGCTGGTGGTCACTTCTCGCGCCAGCGACGGCGAGATCATGGGCGTGCGGCACAAGACCCTGCCGATCGAAGGCGTGCAGTTTCATCCCGAGTCGATACTTTCCGAACACGGCCACGCATTGCTGCAGAATTTTCTGGCAGTGGACATCTAGAGCGAGACATCAATGACCATTACGCAGGCACAGGCGCTGACACGCTGCATCGAGCACCGCGAAATCTTTCACGACGAAATGCTGCAGTTGATGCGTTCCATGATGAAGGGCGAGATGACCGCACCGAGCATGGCAGCGCTCCTCATGGGATTGCGCGTCAAGAAGGAAACGGTGGGCGAGATCGCTGCCGCAGCGCAAGTCATGCGCGAGTTCGCAACGCCAGTCGAGGTCGAGCACACCGACAACATGGTCGACCTGTGCGGTACTGGCGGCGATGGCGCACATACCTTCAACATTTCGACCGCGTCGATGTTCGTGGCCGCCGCCGCCGGTGCCCGGGTTGCCAAGCACGGCAATCGCGGGCTGTCGTCGAAGTCAGGCAGCGCAGATGTCCTTGAGGCGCTCGGCGCGTGCATCACCCTTTCGCCCGAGGCGGTTGCCGAATGCATTTCTGAAACCGGCATCGGCTTCATGTTTGCGCCGGCCCACCATCAGGCCATGAAGAATGTGGCTGCGGTCAGGAAAGAGCTGGGGGTTAGAACCATCTTCAATATCCTCGGACCACTCACCAACCCCGCGGGTGCGCCAAACCAGTTGATGGGTGTATTCCATCCTGACCTGGTGGGGATCCAGGTACGGGTTCTGGAACTGCTTGGCAGCAATCATGTGCTGGTGGTGTACGGCAAGGACGGTATGGATGAAGCGTCGCTCGGTGCGGGCACCATGGTCGGCGAACTGAAGAACGGTGTCGTGACCGAATACGAAATTCATCCGGAGGATTTCGGCATGGCCATGATTTCGAACCGCACGCTGAGGGTCGATACTGCCGAGCAGTCGGCCGAGCTCGTGATTGCAGCGCTCGAGAACAAACCAGGCGCGCCGCGCGAAATCGTGGTCCTCAATGCCGGCCTGGCGTTGTACGCCGCCAATGTGGCCGACAGCATTGCCAATGCACTCGCCCTGGCGCGCGAGACGATCGAAAGCGGCGCGGCACGCGCCAAGCTCGATCAGTTCGTCTCGAAGACCAAGCTGTTTGCCCGATAGGCTTGCCATGGACGACGTTCTCGCCCGAATCATCGACACCAAGAAAATCGAGATCGCTGCTGCCAAAGCCTGCAACAGCGAAGCGGTGCTGCTCGACCAGGCCCGCGCACTGGCTCCCGCGCGCGGCTTTGTGCGCTGCCTCGAACAGAACATCGATCTGCACGGGCTGGCGGTGATCGCCGAGATCAAGAAGGCATCGCCTTCCAAGGGATTGCTGCGTGATCCGTTCGTGCCGGCTGAAATTGCCGTGAGTTACCAGCGCGCCGGCGCGGCCTGCCTGTCGGTGCTCACCGATCACGACTACTTTCAGGGTGAAGCAGCGCACCTGGCCGAAGCGCGCGCTGCAGTGCCACTTGCGGCGCTGCGCAAAGACTTCATCATCGATGCCTATCAGGTGGTGCAATCACGGGTTCTTGGTGCCGACTGCATCTTGCTGATCGTCGCCGCGCTCGAGCAGCCCGCTCTTTTGCATCTGGCGGCGTGTGCCGGCGAGCTGGGCATGGACGTGCTGATCGAAGTGCATGACGCAGGTGAACTGGCGCGCGCTCTTGAGGTCGGCAATGCGTTGATTGGCATCAATAACCGCAATCTGCGCACCTTTCACACCGACATCGCGGTCAGCATTGCGCTGGCGCGCGAGGTGCCTGCGTCTCGACGGCTGGTCAGCGAATCAGGAATCGCGACGCGCGCGGATCTGGACCGCCTCGAGGGTGCCGGCATTCACGCGTTTCTGGTGGGCGAGGCCTTCATGCGCGCCAGCGACCCAGGTACTGCACTAAAGACGCTGCTGGCGCGCTAGTGCATGGTGGGGTTGAACCGGTTTCTTACTTCTGCGGCGTGTGCGGTGGCGGCCGCCAGTGCCGGCTTGATCGATCCGACAGCTGCAAGCACGTCAGGTCCGAGCGTCGACAGGTGTTGCAAGGCCATGGTCTGGGCGATACCGAACTGGCTGGTCAGCGTATCGAGCAGCGCACACTCCTGGTAAGCCAGGTCGGTGGCATTGCGCACGGTCGGCGTCATCTCGTTGACCGCCGTCTGCATGGCGAGCCGGTTGGCAAGCGAGGACTGCTTGAGCTGCGCCACACTCTGATCGTATTGCAGGACCGCCGCCTGTGAAGTCTGCTGGGCCTCGCCGACCTGCAGCAGCTTGTTGCCGATGCGTTCTGTGTAGTCGGTGTAACGCAACGCCGATTCCAGTGCGCTGTGGGCAAAGTGGTAGTCGGCCAGCACCAGCTTGTCGTGCAGCATCGAAAGGTGCTTGACGTCGGCCTCGAGCGCGGCGTGTGCATCTTCTGGCTGAGCGCTGAAAATCGAGGGATTCTTCAAGGCGTTGAGCAGCACGGTACTGGACTCACTCACCGCTGCTTCGATTTCGCGCATCTCGCGCCCGCGCATCACCGGAAGCGCGATGGCCGCGACCGCAATCACGGCAACCGCTGCGGTTGCTAGCCAAAAGCCGGGCGAGTGCTCTTTCAGCCCAGCGAAAAAAGACGCTGAATTCTTCACACGTTCTCCTCGAGCCACATCCCGCGTAGCTTGTTGCTGCGTGGCGCCACCAGGCGCGCATCGCCTTGTGTGTCCTGATCGAGCGTGACCGCAAAGCTCAGCAGTTCGTCACGTCGGAAGGCGTGCACCAGAACGCTCTGGCCTGCGCTGTAGCGTTTCAGTACGCGTGGCAGGCTCGCCTGGGTCACGCGCAGCTGATCGATGGCGATCAGCACGTCACCGGCGGCGAGGCCTGCGCGCTGGGCGCTTTCGCCCTCGTAGGTGTGGGTAATGCGCGCGCCCGGTGTGTCAGCCACCGATTTGATGCCCAGGCTCGGCTGGGCATTGCGCGTATCGCGCTCGAGGGTGACGCCGAACGGTTTGAACAGCTCCTCGAGGGGCAGGTCATCAACTCCGTAGGCCCATTGCCTGACGTTCTTCTCAACATCGACCCCGGTGGCCTGGTGCACCAGCTCGGCGAATTCGCCTTCTCCCAGGCCTTTCGCCTCGCCATGGTAGAAATTCTTGCCAAAGCGCTGCCACAAAAGGCGCATCACGTCGTCAAGACTGCGCTTGCCGCGTGTTCTGGCGCGGATCAAAAGGTCCAGAGCCAGGGCGACCAGCGAGCCCTTGCGGTAGTAGCTGACGATGGCGTTGGGTGAGTTTTCGTCCTGGCGGTAGTACTTGGTCCAGGCGTCGAAGGAACTCTCTGCCACGCTCTGGCGGGTTCGGCCGACGCCGCGTGCGACTTCGGCGATGGTCTTAGATAGCAGGGCCAGGTACTGCTTTTCGCTCAGCAGCCCGCAGCGCATCATGATCAGGTCGTCGTAATAGCTGGTGAATCCTTCGAAGATCCACAGCAGACGGGTGTAGTTCTCCTGGTCGAGTCGGTACGGCACGAACGCTTCCGGCTTGATCCGCTTGACGTTCCAGCTGTGAAAGTACTCGTGGCTGGCAACCCCCAGGAAGGTGCGGTAGGCCTCATCGCGTTCACCCTGGTGCAGTTTCGGCAGACCATCGCGGGCGCACATCAAGGCCGTGCATGAGCGGTGTTCAAGGCCACCATAGCCTTCGTCGACCATCATGGTCATGAAGGCGTAACGCGAGAATGGCGCGCGCCGCGTGACCGGCTCGAACAGTCTGATCTGGGCCTCGCAGATCCGTTTCAGGTCGGAGGTCAGCCGGCGCGCATCAAGGCTCGGCGCGGGGCCCGTGACAACCACATCATGTGGCGTGCCACAGGCTGAGAAGCGCAGTGACAAGAATGTCCCCATCTCAACCGGGTGATCAATCAGGGCATCGTAGTTCTCGGCGAGGTAGCTGCCAAAGCCGTTATCGTCCAGCTTCTCGGCCGAAAGGGTGGTGGCCACGCGCCAGGCGCGGAACTCAGGCGCGGCGGGCGCTGCGATGGTGACGCGATGTGCGTGCAGTTGCTGGCCCGCAACTGCAAGGAACACGCTGGTGCCGTTGAAGAATGCATGGCGTGTGTCGAGGTGCGCGGCACGGACCGAAAGATCGTAGGCGTACACCTGGTACTCGATCACGAGGCGTCCGGTGCAGGCGGCTGCCTGCCAGCTGGTCTTGTCGAGTTTCTCAAGCGGCAGTGCGCGACGTTTGCGATCGACTTCGCAGAAGGCATGAATTTCCACAATGTGGCGCGCAAACTCGCGCACCATGTAGCTGCCCGGAATCCAGACAGGCAAGGCGAGGTGCTGGCCCTGGGGGTCGGGCGCGTCAATGCTGAGCGTCACCTTGAAAAGGTGGGCGGCGGGGTTCGCCGCGCTGATCAGATAGTGCGGTCCGACGGCACTGCCGTTGCCCGGAGTGCGTTTCTTCTTGGCTGCAGCGCGCGTCATGCGGTCAGGTCTTGAGGTCGGTCGATATCGCGCAGAATAC
>CAZZVZ010000275.1:0-3517 GCA_964657655.1 Gammaproteobacteria bacterium
CAGTCCCAGTGTGGCTGGTCGTCCTCTCAGACCAGCTACGGATCGTCGCCTTGGTGAGCTTTTACCTCACCAACAAGCTAATCCGATATCGGCCGCTCCATGAGCGCAAGGTCTTGCGATCCCCTGCTTTCCACCTTAGTGCGTATGCGGTATTAGCGTAACTTTCGCTACGTTATCCCCCACTCTAGGGTACGTTCCGATATATTACTCACCCGTTCGCCACTCGCCACCAGGGTTGCCCCCGTGCTGCCGTTCGACTTGCATGTGTAAGGCATGCCGCCAGCGTTCAATCTGAGCCAGGATCAAACTCTTCAGTTTAATCTCTGTTTAAAACGCTTTCGCGTTTGGTCACTCACTCAAAGAATATTGGCTTTAAAACCTAATACTTTTCTTTGTGAGCGTTTTGATGCTTTTAGCTTACCCTCGGCGAATTTGACTTCACCTCGGGCTGCACTTTGACATCCAAGCGCCCACACTTATCGGCTGTTGATTTTTAAAGAGCGGCTGCGCGTTTTGCGGTGTTCAGCTTCACGTGCAGCAAAGAAACGAGATTATGAAGGGCTTTTTCGGCTCTGTCAACTCGCTGTCTCAATTCGTTCCGAAGAATTCGTCGCTACAGCACTCGTTTCCGACCCCTGCCAAGACTTGCTGGGACACCGTTTTCGGTGGCCTCCGTTTTGGCGGGAGGCGAACTATATCACCGATTTTTGAAGCTTGGCAAACGCTTCTCCACAAACGCCTTCATGCCCTCTTTCTGGTCTTCTGTCGCGAAGGCGGAATGGAACAATCTCCTCTCGAAAATGATGCCATCCGAGAGGGATGACTCGAAGGCGCGATTGACCGATTCCTTGATCATCATCACGATCGGCTGGGAATGCGAGGCAATGGTGTTGGCGCACTCGAAGGCAACCGTGAGCAGCTCTGCGGCCGGCACCACGCGCGACACCAGGCCCGCGCGCTCGGCCTCGGCGGCATCCATCATGCGTGCGCTCAGGCACATGTCCATCGCCTTGGCCTTGCCTACCGCGCGCGGCAGGCGCTGTGTGCCGCCGGCGCCCGGCAGCACCCCAAGCTTGACCTCGGGCTGGCCAAAGCGTGCAGTGTCGGCGGCAATCAGGATGTCGCACATCATGGCCAGCTCGCAGCCGCCGCCCAGCGCATAGCCTGCCACTGCTGCGATCACGGGCTTGCGAAAACTCTTCAAACCCTCCCAGTTGCGGCTGATGTAGTTGCTCTTGTAGACGTCCATATAGCCCCATTCGGCCATGGCGCCAATGTCCGCGCCTGCAGCAAATGCCTTCTCGCTGCCGGTAATGATGACTGCGCCGATGTTTTCATCGGCATCGAAGGTGGTCAGGGCTTCGCTCACCTCGTCCATCAGGGCGTCGTTGAGCGCGTTCAGCTGTTTGGGACGATTCAGGGTGATGAGGCCCACGCGTTCGCGTGTCTCGACCAGGATATTTTGAAAGGCCATGGTGCCGCTCCGTTTGGGTGGAGCGGCGATTGTGCCACTGCTTAGACGACTCTTCGGCGCGGCTGTTCGCTGATGTATTCGACGATCTCGGTGGCAGACAGAGGCGCGCCGAAGAAAAAGCCCTGCCCTGCCTCACAGCCAAGTGCGCGCAAGTGGTCCAGCTGGGCACGGGTTTCGATGCCTTCGGCGATGACCTGGTACTTGAGACGTCGTGCGATCGAGATCACCGCGCCGATCACGGCACTGCTTTCGGTGTCTGCCGGCAAGCCCTCGATGAAGGCCTTGTCGAGCTTGATCTGGTTGACCACCAGGCGGCGCAGGTAGCTGAGCGAGGAATAGCCGACCCCGAAATCATCGATCGCGATGCGAACACCGAGGCGCCGCAATTCCGCCAGCACGCGCTCGGTGGTCTTGCTGTTGACGATCAGGCTTTCCTCGGTCACTTCAAGAATCAGGTTGTGGGCCGACAGACCGGTGCGCATCAGGGCACCTGCAATGATGGCCGGCAGGTGCCGGTCATGGAACTGGCGTCCAGTAACATTGACCGAAATCGGCACGGTTCCAAGGCCCGCGCGCTGCCAGGCGACGTTCTGCTCACACGCCTCGGTGAGCGCCCACTTGGTGATGACGTCGATCAAGCCATTGTGCTCGGCCGCTGCCATGAAAGTGCTCGGCAGCAGCAAGCCGCGCTTGGGATGCTCCCAGCGCAGCAGCGCCTCAAGGCCGATCACAGCATTGCTCTCGAGATCGATCTGCGGCTGATAGAACAGGCTGAACTGTCCGGCGCGCAATGCATCACGAATCTCGAGATCCAGTTCACGCTGCAGACGCAGGCGTTGCGCGAGGCGCGCATCGAAGGCAAAGGCCTGATTGCGCCCGCCTGCCTTGGCCTGGTACATGGCGATATCGGCATTGGCGAGCAGCGCCTCCGCGTCACTCGCATCCCTCGGGAATTCGGCGATGCCAATGCTGGCACCAACATGCTGGTCGACACCTGCCAGCAGATGCTCGGTACTCAGGCGATCGATGATCGACTGGGCCAGTGACTCGGCACTCGCCACCGCCTCGTCTTTCAAGATGATCAGGAACTCGTCACCCCCCATGCGGGCGACCAGAGCGTTTGGCCCGGCGCACTCGGTCAGCACGCGCGCCACCCGCGACAGCAGCGCGTCGCCACGACCATGGCCGAAGGTGTCGTTGATCTCCTTGAATTCGTCCAGGTCGATCAACAGCAGTGCCACCGGTGCGCGGCTTTTTTCGCCAATCGCGATGGCATCGCGCAGCGCCTCCTCGGCACGGTTGCGGTTGGCAAGGCCGGTCAGTGCATCGTGCAGCGCCATGAATTCGGTCCGCGCCGCAGCAGCCGCGCGTTCGTCGCTTTCGATGGCAAGCGCGACCAGCAGCGACAGGCCTGCCGCAAACGAGATCTCCTCGGAATCCCAGTTGCGCGGACCGCCTGCTGCCTCGAGCGACAGCACGCCGACCGTGGCGCCACCGCGTCCGACCGGAAAATCGAGCATCGCGCCGACGTTGGCGCGCACCAGCCGTTCCAGATGCGTCGGGCTGACCGCAGGGTGATCGCGCACATCATTGACGACGATGGGCCGGTGACTGTGCAGCTCGCGGGTATAAAGCGGAAAGTGATCCTCGTGGATGGTCTCGCGCATCGGATCGGAGAGCTGCTGCGTGTCGCAAGTGGTGTGTTCGCAACGAAAGTGACGCTGCTCTTTATCAAAGCGCCAGTAGCTCGCGCTCTGGATCGACAGACGCGTGAAGGCCGTGCTGGTGATGCGCTCGAGGGAGCTGCGAAAATCGGTCGACGGCTGGGTCGCGAGCGCGAATAGCGCCTCGCGCAGTTCGGCCGAGCGGCGCAGCAGTTTTTCCCGCGCCAGGCTTTGCGAAACCTCATCGGAAATGTCGCGCGCATTGACCACGATGCCGCTGATGCGCGCGATGTCCAGGCAGTTCTTCGGCCGGCACGACAGCGTGCGATAGCTGCCGTCACGATGGCGCAGCTGGACCGCCATGCTGGCGCTTTCAGCC
>CAZZVZ010000275.1:3527-4073 GCA_964657655.1 Gammaproteobacteria bacterium
TCAGCCGCCGGATCGCGTGCCCTGACGCGCTCCAGCACGTCGTGCACCTGCACCAGTTCATCGAGCTTGACGAATGCCTCGAAGCGCTCGCCGATCAACTCCGACGAGCGATAGCCGAGCACCGCTTCGACCGAAGGGCTAGCAAAGCAGACCGACAGGTTCTGGTCCAGTACGAACGTCAGGTCCCATTGATGCGTCGACAGCGAGCGGTAGTACTCCTCCATCTCGCGCAACTCGCGCCGCAACTCGCGCTCGGCCGTGATATCGCGCACCTGCCACACGGCATCGGCGCCGAACGAATTCTCGCCGGCCAGCATGTGCACCACCATCTCGGCCATGAAGGCGCTGCCATCTGAGCGCATCAGAAGATGCTCGACGCGCGCCACGCCTTTGTCGAAAGCGTTCTGCCGCACCCGCTCGAAACGCTCGGCGCTGCGCGCACCTGCGAATACCGAGGTCACCAGCGGCTCGACCACGGGGTCATGTTCAGTACCGAACAGTTCATGCCAGGCGTCGTTGGCGCGACGAATGCGGCCGGAACGAACC
>CAZZVZ010000275.1:4083-4986 GCA_964657655.1 Gammaproteobacteria bacterium
GAACCGCAGCGACCGCCAGTGTGGGATGACTCATCAATGCGGAAAGCACGCGGGCGACGGAAAATGGCCCGGTGGTAAAGAAGTCTGTGCGCTGAAAGTCGCTCACGTCGCAGATCTGATCCCTGATGGCGTCGGCTACATTGGCCAACGCTTTGAGTTAACCGCGAAGTATTTCACACACGGTGTGCTGTCAGTATAGGAAATACGGCACGCCGACCAAGCTTTTCGATTGCACCTGACGCTATTTTTATACTCCTTTTTACACTTCATTTATACCGGATTCGCGGCACTCTTTAGTAAACTTCCGCCTTGCGCGCTCACGGAGATGCCCAGATGTTCAAGGCCTTGATGCTCGAAAAGAGCGACGACCGTTTTTCGGCCCGGCTCGCCAACTGCCAGGAATCCGAGCTGCCCGAACCTGCCAATCCGGTCCTGATCGCGGTCGAGTTTTCCACCCTCAACTACAAGGATGCGCTGGCGATCACCAACCGCTCACCCGTGGTGCGACGCTGGCCCATGGTGCCAGGCATCGACGGCGCCGGCGCAGTGCTGGAGAGTTCTGACGCACGCTGGCCAATCGGCGCGCGTGTGGTGCTCAACGGCTTTGGGGTGGGTGAAACCCATTGGGGCTGTCTTGCGCAGCGCGCCTGCCTGAACGGCGACTGGCTGGTCGCCATCCCGGATGCATTGACCAGTTTCGAATGCATGGCCATCGGCACTGCGGGCTACACCGCCATGCTGTGCGTGCTGGCGCTGGCGGATCAGGGCATCACGCCGGCACACGGGCCGGTGCTGGTGACAGGAGCATCCGGCGGCGTGGGCAGCTTCGCGATCGCCCTTCTGGCTGCGCGCGGCATTGAGCTTGTCGACGACCTGCTTCGGGCTGGTCACCGGCTGCCGGTC
>CAZZVZ010000276.1:0-4964 GCA_964657655.1 Gammaproteobacteria bacterium
TTGATCCGCATTTTTTCGAGCGCGAATTCCTGGATTTCGATGTCGGGCCGCACGGCGCAGTGGCGCTGATTTCCGATCTCGGCGTGGTTCTGGCGCGCGCCCCGCCATCGCAAGAAGCCACCGGTTCCCAATTCCAGCTGCACGCAGAGCTCTCAGATGAGCGTCTGCGTGCCGGCATTTTCCGCAGCAGGAGCGTGGTCGACGGGCACGAACGGCTCTACACCTTCAGGCGACTGGACCGGGTGCCGATGATGATCGTGGTCGGACGTGATTGTGACGACCTGCTCGCGCCCTGGCACGCCCTGCTGCGTAACGCTGTCACGGCATTGGTGGTGTTCTGCCTGGTGGTAATCACGCTTGCCATGTTGCTGCAGCGCCAGTCTCGCCGCCAGCTGTTGCTGATCGACCAGCTACGCGCGTCCGAAATGCGCTTCCTGTCTTTTCTGGGCAATACGCCCGCCATGGCCTGGATCACCGACGGAGAAGGACGCATCACCTACGCCAACCACGCGATCGCGCGCATGGTCGACCGCCACGAAGATCAGCTCGGCGGTATCGAGATCGATCAGCTGCTTCCGATTCGCCACGCACGTGCACACCGCGACAGCATCAAGGACGTGGCCGCACGTCTGGCGAACGTGGAAGTGTTCGGCAGCTATCAAAGCCAGCACAGCGAAGTGGAGCTGGTCATCCAGTATTTCGCACTCGGCGAGGCCGATGGCCAACACCGTGTCGGCGCCATTGCGCTCGATGTCACGAGTCAGCGCAAAGCCGAACGCGCCCAGGCGCTGCACGACCGTGTTCTTGCCTTCTCGCCGCACGGCGTGTCGATCGCCAAGGTCGATGGCGATCAGGAGCTGATCTACGTCAATCCCGCATTCGAGCGCATCACCGGATACCGCGCCCAGGAAGCGGTCGGCCGCAACGCGCGCTTTCTGCTCGGCGAAGACCGCGATCAGGACGGTGTGGTCGAGCTGCGCGGTGCCATTCGCGATCAGCGTGAGACCCAGGTGACGCTGCGCAACTATCGCAAGGACGGTACCTTGTTCTGGAACGAAATGCGGCTCGCTCCGGTACGCGACCCTGACGGGCGCACGACCCACTACGTCGGCACCCTGGTTGATGTGACCGAGCGCAAGAACTTCGAGGCGCAGCTCGCCTTCCAGGCAAGCCACGATCTGCTGACGCGCTTGCCCAACCGCACCTTGTTCGAGGAGCGCTTGCTGCAGGCGATCGAGATCGCAGCCCAAGAAGATCAGATGCTGGCGGTGGTGTTCATCGACATCGATCATTTCCAGAAGTGTAATGACAGCCTCGGCCGAGGCGGCGGCGATCTGCTGCTGCGGCGCGTGGCAGAGCGCCTCGAGGGCGTGGTCAGCGAGTGCGACACTGTAGGCCGGATGGGCGGTGACGAATTTGCACTGGTGCTGACCGAGCATGCCAGCGACGAAAGCGTGGCGCTGGTGCTCAAGCGTCTGTTCGAACAGTTCAGCGCACCCGAACGGATCGGCGAACTGGACGTGCCCTTGTCGGTCTCGGCCGGCGTGGCGGTGTTCGCGCGCGATGGCGCCAGCGTGACGGTGCTGTTGAAGAATGCCGAACTTGCCATGAACAGTGCCAAGGTGGCGGGCGGTGGAGTGGCACACTGGTTCCAGGGCAACATGGACAGGCGTGCGGCAGAACAGCTCGCCTTGCAAACCCGACTGGGGCGGGCGCTCGAACGCGGCGAGCTGCGCTTGCACTACCAGCCACAGATCAATGCACACACCGGTCGCGTGATCGGCGTCGAGGCACTGATGCGCTGGCAGGATCCGATCGCGGGTCTGGTCTATCCGGGCAGTTTCATTGCACTGGCCGAGGAGACCGGTCTGATTGTCGAGATGGGCGCATGGGCCTTGCGCGAAGCGTGCCGCCAGAATCGCGCCTGGCAGAGCGCAGGCGTGCTGTACGGGTCAGTCGCCGTCAATGTATCGATTGCACAGTTTCGTCAGCCCGAATTCGCTGATACGGTGCGCAGCATTCTGGCTGAGACCGGCATGGCAGCCAACCATCTCGAGATCGAAATTACAGAATCGCTGGTGATGGACGACCCTGAACTGCTGATCAGCACTTTGACTGAACTCAAGCGTCTCGGGGTCTGCATTTCGATCGATGATTTCGGCACCGGCTACTCGAGTCTGAACTATCTCAAGCGCCTGCCGATCGACAAGCTCAAGATCGATCGCTCGTTCGTGGGCGATATCTCGCACGATCCTGACGATGCTGCGCTGTGTCGCTCGATCGTCGATATTGCGCACAGCCTGAGGCTGCTCGCGATTGCCGAAGGCGTCGAAACCTGCGCCCAGGCCAACTTCCTGGCGCGCCACCGCTGCGATGAGCTGCAGGGCTTCCTGTTTTGCAAACCACTGCCGGCCGGCCAGGTTGAAGAGGTCTTCGACCAGACCTTCGAGGTCGGCGCGAGAGTGCAGCAAGACCACCGGCCGCAGTCGCTGGTGCTGGTGGTCGACGACGACCACGATGCGGCTCGGGCGCTGATGCAGACCCTCGAGAATGACAACACCCGCGTGGTTGTGGCGCGCAGCGCTGCAGAGGCCTTTGAGGTGCTGGCCGCCGAGCCTGTCTCGGTCATCATCTCTGACTACCGCATGCCCGACATGAATGGGGTGGCCCTGCTGGCACGCGTCAAGCTGCTCTATCCAGAAACCATCCGCATGATGATGACCGCCTTCCCAGCCTACGAACAGGCGGCTGACGCGATTAACCAGGCCGCCATATTCAAATACCTAGTCAAGCCGTGGCGACGCGACATCGTGCGCGACGAAGTCCACAACGCGCTGGAACTGCACCGTCGCCTGACCGAAAATGAGCATCTGCGTGATACGCTCGATTACTCCGTCGAACGCCCCCCGCGCGCCACCGCGCGCTGATCATTGCCATGCAACAGAATTTCAACCCTGCGAGCTATATCGCCAGCAAGGTCAGAACCGTACCCAACTGGCCGATCGAAGGCGTGATGTTTCGTGATATCACACCACTTCTGAGCGACAAGAAGACTTTCCACATCCTGATCGACTGCTTTGTAAAGCGCTACTCGGATCATCGCATCGACTCCGTGGCGGGGATCGATGCGCGCGGATTCATCCTCGGCTCGGTCGTCGCACATCAGCTTGGCGTGGGCTTCGTGCCGATCAGAAAGAAAGGCAAGCTGCCGTTCCAGACCATCTCGGAGGATTATCAGCTCGAGTACGGCACTGCCACGGTCGAACTGCACAGCGACGCCTACCAGAGCGGTGACCGCGTGCTGCTGATGGATGATCTGGTGGCAACCGGTGGCACCATGCTGGCCGCAGCGCGTCTCCTGAAGAAGCTCGGCGCCGAGGTGGTGGAAGCTGCGGCCATCATTGATCTGCCCGAACTGGGCGGCTCGACACTCCTCAGGGATGCAGGCGTAGAGCTTTACACGGTGTGCGCCTTTGCAGGTCACTGATCCTATTCGTGCAGGTCGCGGCCGAGCCGGATCGCATCCTCGCGACCGAGGTAATAGCCAGACAGGCGCGCCAGCTGGCGATAGCCCGCCTTCTGATAGAACGACAGCGCCTGCTGGTTGGTGGCACGACACTCGAGTGTGATAATGCCAATGCCAGCCGTCAGCGCTGATGCTTCGAGCCAGCTCAACAGGGTCTCGCCGACTCTCTTTCGACGGTAGCGCGGATCGACGGCCAGCAGGTACAGGTGCGCCGTGTCATCGCCATAGCGCATCGAACCAAAACCTGCCAGCGTCTGGCCATCGCGCGCCACGATGACGTTGAAGTCCCGATCGCGAATCATCTTCGCTGCACGCGCTGGCGTATAACGCCACGGCATGTCGTGTTCGATCGTGACACGCGAGAGATGAGCGATCGCCGGCGCATCGCCTGGAGATGCAGGAGCAATGGAAAGCGCAATCGCCATATTTCAAAAACTTGCAGGTGGAGTGAAGCTCACCACCCGCGCTGTATCATTTGTCGACATCAAGACAGCACTTTAATCCCTGTTCGCGGTTCTCACCGTGGTCGACTCTGGAGGTACAGATGGTTCAATTCGTGCATGGTACGCATTCCTACCGGCAACTGATCGCCGGCTTACGCGCTCTATCAAAAGGCATTGCATCTGCGCTCGCGGCTGGATTCTTGTTGTTGATGTCGGCCACGCTGCCAGCGCGTGCTGCAGACGGCAAGATTGACCTGCTCTGGCTCGGCCAGTCGGCGTTCAAGCTGACCACGGTCGACGGCCACGTGATCGTGCTCGACCCTTATCTGATACAGAACCCCAAGACGCCTGCGAAGTACAAGCAGCTCGATGCGCTGGGCAAGGTCGATCTGATCCTGGTCACGCACGCGCACATCGATCACTTTGCCGACGCACCTGCGCTCGCCAAGATGAACAACGCGCCGGTATGGGGACCCGCTGGGCTCGACCAGCTGATGCAGACACTCGAAATACTGCCGCCGGAGCTTGCACCGCGCATGAACAAGGGCGGCACCATCACGCCGTTTCCGAACGTGCACATCACCGAAGTCCATGCAGAGCACAGTTCGGAACTGCTCTGGCCAGACCCTGTCACCAAGAAGCCGACGACCTACCCGGCAGGTGAGCCAGTCGGATTCATCATCCAGCTCGAGAATGGCTTCACCATCTACGACATGGGCGATACCGCCCTGTTCGGCGACATGCGCCTGATCGCTGAGCGCTACAAGCCCGATCTCCTGCTGGTCCCGATCGGCGGCCACTATGTACTGAACCCGGTCGATGCCGCATTCGCCACCCGCGAATTCATCAAGCCGCGCTTCGTGATTCCAATGCATTACGGCACCACCCCGCAACTGGCCGGCACGCCCGAACAGTTCATCAAGGCGCTGGGCGACAGCAGTGTCAAGGTCATCAATCTGCAGCCCGGAGAGGACGCGAGCTTTTGAACCATCGTC
>CAZZVZ010000277.1:0-4963 GCA_964657655.1 Gammaproteobacteria bacterium
CCGACCGGCTCGCGCACCACCATGGCAGAGCCGAGCGGCTCTTCGAAACTGTAGGATTTGAGAATCTCGAGCGTCGAGAGCAGGTGGCCGAGGCCGGCGCCGACCTGAAAGCGCTCGGCAAAGGCCAGAGGTGCGCCCATCTCATCGGAGATCGCCACAGCCAGATCCTTGGTGCGGGTCTTGTACACCTCAATGATCTTGGTCAACAGCGCGACCCGCTCGTCGCGCGTCGTGACAGAGAAGGTTTCGAAGGCACGGCGCGCGGCGCGCACGGCACGATCCACATCCTCCTCCGAGCCGAGCGAAATGTCGTACAGCGGCTGTTCGGTGGCCGGATTGATCACCGGACGGCTGGCCGGCTTGACGGGATCGACCCAGGCGCCGTCGATATAGAACTGCATGCGATGAACCATGATTTTCTCTCTTTGAATGTCTCAGATGGTGACGGCGGACCAGACCGTGCAACGTTTGCCCGTCGCTTTTGAGCTCGGCGCCTGGCGTGCACCGGGCAGTCCGGATGTTGTTGCTGTTTTTGGCATTCTAGCCGAGTCGGCAGTCGCTCACAGCGCGCTCACAGCGGGTGCAAAGCGCAGTTCGTAGTGGGCTGGCGCGGCAGGCGCGCGGTCCGTGCCTCTGCCTGCGCGTTTGGCGCTGCGAAGGCATACTGCCGTGCTGAGGTTGGACAACGAACCGGGAAACAGGCGATGAAAACGCTGGTGATTGGAGCAGGCAGTATCGGAGGATATTTTGGCGCGCGCATGCTGCAGGCCAAGCGCGATGTGACATTCCTGGTGCGGGAGGCGCGCGCCAGGCGTCTGAAAGAACATGGCCTTGAGGTCAAGAGCGTGGCCGGCGACCTGACCATCAACGATCCACCGGTGGTCGTCGCAGGCGATATCCGGGCACCTTACGACCTCATCATCCTGACCTGCAAAGCCTACGACCTGGCTGGCGCAATCAGCGATTTTGCGCCTGCAGTCGGTCCGAAAACGCGGATCATTCCCTTACTCAACGGCATGAGCCACATCGACGCACTCGATGAGCGCTTTGGCAGGGAGCACGTGCTGGGCGGGCTGTGTGCCATCTCGACCACCCTCGATGGCGAGGGACGCATTCACCACATGAGCCCGTTTCAGAGTCTGACCTTCGGTCTGCGCCAGGGCGACAGCGACGGCATCTTCGAGGACGTCAAGGCGACGCTTCTCGATGCCGGCTTCGAAGCCTTGCCAAGCGACCGAATCATGCAGGAGATGTGGGAGAAGTGGGTTTTCATCGCCTCGCTCGGCGCGGCGACCAGCCTGATGCGTGCCACCGTGGGTGACATCATTGCGGCCGGCCATGGCGATATCCTGACGCGCCTGTTGGCCGAGTGCAGCGCCATTGCCGCAGAAAACGGCTTTCCACCGGGAGAGGCGGCGGCTCAGCGCGGGCTTGGAGTGCTGACCGCCAAGGGATCGCTGCTCACTGCCTCGATGATGCGCGATATCGAGAACAAGAATCAGATCGAAGCTGACCATATCGTCGGCGACCTGCTCAAGCGCGGCACCGAAAATGCGGCAAGGCGGCCTTTGCTGCTGACGGCCTACGCGCATCTGAAGAGTTACGAAGCAAGGCGCGCCCGTGAGCTGGCGCCCAAGCAAGCCTGAGCCTCGGCCATGTTGCATCCAGGCTCATGTCACTGCGGTGCCGTGCAGTTTCACATCGACGCGCCGATCGTTGAACTGACGACCTGCGATTGTTCGCTTTGCGTGAAGCGCAATGCCCTCATGACCCGGGTGCCGGAAGCCGCGCTCAGCATCGTTGCGGGCCAGGATGCGCTCGAGCTCTACCAGTGGAATACGCAGATCGCGAAGCACTACTTCTGCCGTCACTGCGGCATCTATGTGTTTCACCGAAAGCGCGCTGCACCGGATCATTTCGGCGTCAATATCTTCTGTCTCGACGGCTTCGACGCTGCCTCGATTCCCGTGCGCGCCACCGAAGGCGCCAACATGTCGATCGAAGTCGATCATGCGCCTGCGACGTGGCCCGGGCCACGTTCGACCGCGTAGAGAATCATTTCTCGCGTGAGCGTCGGGCGCGAAAGCCGATACCCGGCGAGCTGCGACGTGCCACTTTCGAGCTTTCACACGCAGCTCGCAAAAGCAGGCAAGCTGCGTGCATTGAACTTGGCGTCAACTTCATGCCGATGCGCTTCATTCGCACTCTTCTGATCCTCGCTGCGATCGCAGCAGCGCTCATGCTGACCGGATGCGCCAGCACCTTCGATCCGGTGCAACGCGCGCTGCTCTATTTTCCACAGCCGCTCGGCGCGCAAGACCCGGGCGTGCAGCAGCAACTGCCGGTGCCCGGCGCATATGTCTTCTACCGGCTCGACGACCATCCGGGCACCAATGCATTGATCTACTTCGGCGGCAATGGCGACGATGCGCCAGCCACGTTGCCCGTGTTACGGAGTGCCTTTCCGGATTACGCGCTCTACGTCCTCGAGTACCGCAGCTATGGAGACAGCAAGGGCGTTCCGAGCGAACGAGCGCTGGTCTCCGATGCGCTGGCGCTCTTTGATCGCGCTCATCGGCGCAGCGACAAGGTTGTCGTGATGGGTCGCAGTCTGGGCAGCGGTATCGCGGTCCAGGTTGCAGCCGCTCGCCCCGCCTCTGCGCTGATCCTTGTGACGCCTTACGACAGTATCCTCAATGTCGCGATGGAGCACTATTTTTTTCTGCCGCTTGACTGGATGATGAGCGACCGCTACGAGTCATGGAAATTCGCGCCACGCATTGCAATACCCACGGTGATGCTGCTGGCGTCAGACGATCGCGTGATTTCGCGCGCACGGAGCGATGCATTACGGCGGGCGTTCGATGCCAGTGTTATGACCTTTTGCGTCGTGCCCGATACGACCCACGCCAATATTCTGGATAGTCCCATCTTCTTGCAGCTGCTCGCTTCCAGCACGCGTGGCGACGCACCGGTGGGGCATCCTTGTGCAACCTAGGCCAGCAGACGGCGAATCGAAAGAGGCCGTATATCTTAAGGCGCAACGCGTTTTTCGAGTGCCGCCGCGATCCGTTCCAACGTTTCTTGCTGATGCTGAACCATCGCCAGCGACTGCCTCTGCGGGGAGTTTTTGCCAAGGGTGCGCCGCAGAAGAAAAGCGACCAGACAGATGAAGAGCAGTGTCGGCCCCCACCCACATAGCAGATCGAACCACCAGGACGAGTCGCCTCTTGAAGTGCGGCCAAACAGCGGCTCGACAGAGATCACGCGAATCGCGCTGGTTGCATAGACTTCGCGCGGTTTGTCGGCATCGTCGCGGACGCGAAAGGCAGTTTCCTGTTGCGATGCAAGCGATAGGCCAAGTGTTTGGGTTGTCACGTCGACCTGCGCACCCTGCGCGTCAAAATACTTCACTTCGACGACAATATCCTGCGCACAAAGGGGCGATGCGTTCTTGATTATCCCAAAGGTTGTGATGGTGTTGCCACGAGGGTCGGCGCTGAAACTGATCGATGTCACTTTGGCGGCAAGTTGACTGATATCAATATCACCGCTTGTTGCACAACCCGCCCATGCGCTGGGTGACGTGAAAACCAGGGCAAGCACGACCAGGCGAAGTAGGTGGGTCATATGGGTCGATCGTTGCGAAGAAACAGGGTACAGGAGGCCAAGGGTTGTATTGCCGTGCGACATCGCGATCAACGCTCTACAGCGCAGCGATCACCGCGACCGAGATCTTCAAGCCGGGCACGCGAACTGGCAGCTTTGCTCCCTGCCGGGCAGGCGGGTTGGAAGGAAACCATTTCAGCCACTCCTCGTTCATGCCCGCGAAATCATCTTCCTCCGCGAGGATGACCGTAGCGCTGACGATCTTGTCGAGCGAGCTTCCCGCTTCCATGAGAATGGCACCGATGTTGACGAGACATTGCCGTGTCTGTTGCTGGATGGTCGTGCCGACCAGAGCGCCGGTTGCGGCATCGGCCGGCGCGGTGCCCGACACGAATACCAGGCCGGCAGCCTTGACCGCCTGGCTGTAGGTCGCAGGAGGCTTGGGAGCTTTATCCGTCAATACGATCTCGCGCGTCATCTCGTTCCCCTTGATCTGGCTCTGCCGGGCGGCTCGATGCCTGGCGCTAGAGCGGGTGTTGAATCGTGAAATCGGCCACGGCATCAAGCGCCTGGGTCAAGGCGTCCTGATCACTGCGGCCGGAGCTTTTTAGCACATGCAACGAATGATCTGCGTGTTGAATCACCTCGAGCCTGGCAAGCGGGTGCAGCACCTCGGTCACTTGGTTGATGCGCGTCAACTCAGCAAGCTCATCGCGCGTGCCCTGAAGAAACAACATCGGCAGCGCAATGTCGCTCAGGTGTGCTGCACGCTCACTCGAGGGCTTGCCTGCGGGATGCAGAGGAAAACCAAAGAAGATCAGGGCCCGCACACCCGGCATCGGATTGAGCGCCTGAGCCTGCGATGTCATGCGTCCGCCAAACGACTTGCCACCTGCGAAGAGCGGCAGTTCCGGATACAGCCTGCGCGCCTGCGCGACTGCGGCGCGCACGGTGGCGTGCGCGAGGGGTGGACGATCCGGGCGTCTGGATCCTGCTTCCATGTAGGGAAACTGGAAGCGCAGGGTCGCGATGTGGCGTTCAGCAAGGCCGATTGCGACGGCACGCATGAAAGGATGCTCCATGCCGGCGCCCGCGCCGTGCGCGAGAACCAGGCAGCATCTCGCATCCACGGGGCATAGCGCCAGAGCGCTCACCGATTGATCGGGACCGACCTCCAGCCGCAGCGGCACTGCGTCTTGCGTGTTGCTTGATCCCATGGCTCGCCCCCTGGCAACAGGCCAATAAGATAACCCATCGGCAATACCTGCTACTCGCGGGCTAGATGTCCTGTGGCAGCTGCGACAGCAGTTTGTCGAGCGTCACCGGATAGTCGCGCACCCGCACGCCAGTTGCG
>CAZZVZ010000278.1:0-4949 GCA_964657655.1 Gammaproteobacteria bacterium
CGAGTACCGGGTCTCGACCGGCACCTTGCAGGTGGGCTTTGCCAGCCTGTCTGAGGCTTTGGCGGTTTTGACGCGGGTGCATGACTGGCGCGTCATGGACCGGCAAGCAATTCATGCCGGAGAGACCTATATTGCCGGAGTGCGCATGCATTTCGACCGGTCGCAGCTGCCAAGACCGATCCAGATCAACGCGCTGACGAGCCGCGAGTGGACCATGGATTCTGACTGGAAGCACTTCAGCTTCGAGGTCACCAGATGACGACCCGGCGCCCCCACCGGCCGTTCTGGCGCACGCGCACGCTGCGTTACACGCTGATCGTGGTCAGCGCAGTCGCCTGCGTGCTGCTCTTCATGCTGCTGTCGGCGTCGAGCAACACGCCGCTGTTCGAGCACATCTATCCGTGGATCCTGACCGCCAACGCCGTGGTCGCGGTCGCCATGCTGATGCTGGTCAGCTGGCTGGTGGTGCGTCTGTCACGACGCTTTCGCGCGGGCGTGTTTGGCGCCCGGCTGATGGCGCGTTTTGCTCTCGCCTTCGCGCTCATGGGTGTCGTGCCAGGCGCCGTGATCTATCTGGTGTCGGTCGAGTTCCTGTCGCGCAGCATCGAATCGTGGTTCGACGTGCGCGTCGACAACGCGCTGGAATCGGGCCTGACGCTCGGTCGCACTGTGCTCGACTCGATGCTGTCTGACGTCAAGTCGAAGGCGCGCAACATGGCGCTCGCGCTGTCTGACGTGCAGGACACCTCGCTGCCCAATTCACTGGTGCGACTGCGCGACCAGATGGGCGTCGAAGACGCATTGCTGTTGACGGCCTCGGGCAAGGTGGTGGCGAGCGCCAGTGGTGGCAGTTCGCTGATCGCAGAAATGCCGCCGCCGGCGGTGTTTCGACAGCTGCGCCTGACACGCTCTTATGCCGGCGTCGAAGCACCGCTCGATTCGAGCGTGCCCGGCGCGCTGCGCATGCGCGTCATCGTGGCCGTGCCGACCGCCGATCTGTCACTGTTCGCGGCCGATGCGCTGTACCTGCAGCTGGTGCAGCGCGTGCCCGATGCCGTCGCGCAAAACGCCGGCGACGTCCAGAACGGCATGCGCGATTACCAGGAACTGTCGCTGACGCGCGCATCGCTGCGCAACATGTACACCATCACACTGACCCTGGCGCTGCTGCTCGCCGTGTTCGCCGCGCTCGGTGTGGCGTTCCTGCTTGCAACCTGGCTCACGGCACCTCTGCTGATGCTGGCCGAAGGCACCAAGGCCGTGGCGGGAGGCGATTACAGTCCCATGCAGGAGCTGTCTGGCAAGGATGAACTGGGCACCTTGATGCAGTCCTTCAATGCCATGACGCGTCAACTCGACGAAGCGCGGGGCGCCGTCGAGAGAAACCGGCTGCAGCTCGAGAATGCCAAGGCTTACCTGGAAAGCATTCTGGCCAATCTTTCGGCGGGCGTGCTGGTGTTCGACGACGACTTTCGTCTGGTGACGGCAAACCAGGGCGCCGAGCGCATTCTCGGCACGTCTTTTGCATCAAACCTCGGCGAACGGATGTCTCTCCTGCCTGATTTTCTGCCGCTGGCTGATGCGATCGGTCGAGCCTTTGGTGAGCAGTCGGGACATGCAGCAGACTGGCAAAAGCAGATCGAGCTGCAACGTCCGGGTGATGCGAAACAGCCGCATGGTGAGCCGAGCGTGGAAACCCGCGCTGCCGACTCAGTCCCCTTAACCCTACTGGCACGCGGATCGCGCTGCCCGGTTGGCGAAGGCGAAGGATATCTGGTGGTGTTTGATGACATTAGCGATGTGATCTCGGCTCAACGTTCCATCGCCTGGGGTGAAGTGGCGCGCCGTCTGGCCCACGAAATCAAGAACCCGCTCACGCCGATCCAGCTGTCTGCCGAGCGCTTGCAGATGAAGCTCGAAGGCAAGATTCCCGATGCATTGAACGAGTATCTGGAACGCAGCGTCGGCACGATTGTCAATCAGGTAACCGCCATGAAACGCATGGTGGATGATTTCCGCGACTATGCGAAGACACCTTCGGCCAGCATGGCTGCGGTTGATCTCAACAGTCTGGTCGGCGAGATCCTGGGGCTCTACGGTGTCGCCGCCGGGCGCGACAGCGGCGTTGGCATCGAGATGCAGCTGGCCGACGATTTGCCGCTCATCATCGGCGATGCCACGCGGCTCAGGCAGGTGATTCACAACCTGGTGCAAAATGCGCAGGACGCGACGCTCGAACGTGACGATGCCCACATCATTATTCGAACTGAACGCATCGATGCCAAAAGTGGTGCGGCCGGACGCGACGCGATGGTGCGCATGACCGTGTCCGACAATGGAGGCGGGTTTCCGGCTAGAATCCTCGCGCGGGCGTTCGAGCCCTATGTAACAACCAAATCCAGGGGTACGGGACTTGGGCTTGCGGTGGTCAAGAAAATTGCCGACGAACACGATGCGCGCATTGAGCTGCGCAACGGTGACGCAGGCGGTGCATTCGTGTCGCTGCTGTTCACCCGTGTGGCGGACCGACATCTGGCGGTCGCATGAATAACGGTGGCCGGTTGAGCACCACGGCACAACTCGAACCCCCAGGACTGGGAAACGCGATCTGATGGCAAATATTCTGGTAGTCGATGATGAGATCGGGATCCGTGAGCTTCTCTCGGAAATTCTCGGCGACGAAGGGCACGTCGTGCACCTGGCAGAGAACGCTGCGCAGGCACGCGCATTTCGCCAGCAGGAAGCACCCGATCTGGTGCTGCTCGATATCTGGATGCCCGATACCGACGGCGTTACCCTGCTGAAGGAATGGTCTTCGGTCGGCTCGCTCACCATGCCCGTGATCATGATGTCGGGCCACGCGACGATTGATACTGCGGTCGAGGCGACGCGAATCGGCGCCATCGACTTCCTCGAAAAACCGATCGCGCTGCAAAAGCTGCTGCGCGCGGTGCAAAAAGGCCTGGAACGCGGTGCCGGCGTCCTGCGCACCGTCGGAATCGTCAAGCCGGTCAGCAGTTTCTCGTCTGAGCACCAAGGCAGCGATGTCCGTGGCAGCGCAGGCAGCCAGGCTGAGCCGCATGGGCTCGAGACGCCCTCCAACATGCTCGCGAAAAGCGACATGCCGCTCGATCTGCCATTGCGCGAGGCACGCGATGCCTTTGAGCGCGCCTACTTCGAATATCACCTCGGCCAGGAAAACGGCTCGATGACGCGCGTCGCCGAGAAGACCGGTCTTGAGCGTACCCACCTGTATCGCAAGCTCAAGCAGCTTGGCATCGAGCTGACCAAGGCCAACCGCAAGTAGCCGGGCGGCGCGCCCCCGTGCCGCTTGTGTGGTTCGCGCCACCAGCACCTGCGTCCGATCCGGCCCTGTTCGTGAGTCAGCTCGCTTTGCTCGTCATCATCGACCCTGCAGCTCCTCTCGAGCGCTTCGGGGCGATCGACGCTGCGCTGGCGCGCCATGCCGAGCTGTCACCCGTCAGCGTTCTGTTCGAGGGTGCGCTGCCACCGCAATGGCGGCCCGAGGGTCGTTCCTCTCAAGGCGCTGCACCCGAGCGCCGCGTAGCGGTTCACAACCTCGGCTTTGGATGCCCCTGCTGCATCGGCTCGCTGCCGCTCACCGTCACCTTGACCAGGGTGCTGCGCCAGGAGAAGCCAGAGCTGATCATTCTTGCTCCCGGCCCCGGCGCCCACCTCGCAGCGTTAGGCCAGTTCCTGCTCGGGAAGTTCGCCGCGCACCTGAGGATGGGTGCCGACTAGGGTGGATACCCGGGTTTGGCCCGGGGCTTGCTCTAAACCTCTTGAATAGTCTGCCGATGAGCCTCACATGGGCTTCGAAGGGATCTAACAGGAACCGCTATGAACATGATCTATAACTCGTCTAACTACTGCGTGGTCGAATTTGCCGCTTCGGCAGAGGCAGATACCGCTGGCTTCGAAATCATGGACAAGCAGTCCAAGCGCGAGACCTATCTGGCCGGGTCGATGGCCGATGGTTTCAGGCGCGGGGTGGCAGAACTGATCGCTCAGCAACCGAGCATGGAAGAAATCGACGAGTTCCTGTCGCAGTTCGATTCGCTCATGACCCAGCCCATGACCCTGCACTGAGATATGCGCGCCTTGAGCGCGGATATAATGGAGCGGCGCCGATTTGAATCAGCTTGCGGGCGCCTTATAAAATCCAGCTAAAGCGAGGCCGACACCCGCCGCGTTTTTTCTGGCGGGTTTTTTTTCGCCAGCGCCACGCGCTGCACCGTTGACACATGAACGCACCGACCGAACCTCTGTTGTCCATCGCCGATCAGCTCAGCGCCATTCTCAGGCAGCGCATCATGGTGCTCGATGGCGCGATGGGGACCATGATCCAGCGCTACAGGCTCGAGGAGGCCGACTACCGCGGTGCCCGCTTTGCCGACTTCACGCTCAACGGCCGAGAAACCTTTCTGAAGGGCAACAACGAACTGCTCAACCTGACGCGTCAGGATGTCATCAGCGAGATCCACGAGCAGTACCTTGCGGCCGGTGCCGACCTGATCGAGACCAATACTTTTGGTGCCACCACGGTGGCGCAGGCCGACTATGGCCTTGAGCACCTGGCCGTCGAGATGAATCGCAGCGCAGCCGAGATGGCGCGCGCGGCGTGCAACAAATATTCGACGCCTGACAAGCCGCGCTTCGTCGCGGGAGCGCTCGGACCGACCCCCAAGACTGCATCGATCTCGCCCGACGTCAACGACCCGGGGGCACGCAACATTACCTTCGATCAGCTCGAGCAGTCCTACTACGAGCAGGCCGAGGCGCTGTTTCATGGCGGTGTCGACTTGTTCCTGATCGAAACCATCTTCGATACCTTGAATGCCAAGGCGGCACTGTTTGCCGTGGAACGCCTGTTCAAGGCGCTCGGCACGCGCATACCGATCATCATCTCGGGCACCATCACCGATGCG
>CAZZVZ010000279.1:0-4943 GCA_964657655.1 Gammaproteobacteria bacterium
CGTCGCGACGACCCGGATTTCAAGAAACTGGTCGATGCGACGCTGGCGCGCATCATCAACGACTTTGAGATCAACAAGCTGTACGACAAGTGGTTCCAGGCGCCGATTCCACCTTCTGGGGTGAATCTGGAATTGCCCATGAATCACCTGCTGCGCGATTCGTTCAAATTTCCGTCGGACGCCGTGGGCGACTAGGCGGTCGATTTATCGGTAACAGGGAGCTTTAAAACAATGAAACTCAATCACCTACTAGCTGGCATTTGCGGCGCATTGACGCTGGCGTCGGCGCTGCACGCCGAAGAACTCACCGGAACGCTCAAGAAGATCAAGGATTCCGGCACCATCACCATGGGAGTGCGCGATTCCTCGGTTCCGTTCTCGTATCTAGATGACAAGCAGCAGTACATCGGCTACTCGATCGACATCTGCAACAAGATTGCCACCGCGGTGCAAAAAGAGCTCGGCATGGTGGAACTCAAGCGTCACTACCAGCCGGTGACTTCTGCCACGCGCATCCCGCTGATGGCCAACGGCACGGTCGATCTCGAGTGCGGCTCAACCACCAATAACACCGAGCGGCAAAAGCAGGTGGCATTCGCGCCGACCACTTTTGTGACCGCTAACCGCATCCTCTACAAGAAGGGCTCCGGCATCAAGGTGCTGGCCGATCTGAAGGGCAAGACCATCGTCTCGACTGCGGGTACCTCGAACATCAAGCAGATCACCATCCTCAATACCGACCAGAACCTCGGTATGAATATTCTCTCGGCCAAGGATCACGCCGAGGCCTTCTTGATGGTCGAGACCGATCGTGCCGCAGCATTTGCGATGGACGACGTGTTGCTGGCATCGCTGGCGGCCTTTTCGAAGACGCCGACTGCGTTCGAGATCAGCAAGGAGGCCCTCTCTGTCGAGCCGTACGGCATCATGGAACGCAGGGACGATCCGCAATTCAAGAAGGTGGTCGATCAGGCGGTGGTCAACCTGATGAGTTCGGGTGACCTGGTGCAGATCTACAATAAGTGGTTCCTAGCGCCGATTCCGCCCAACAACATCAATCTCAACGTGCCGATGAGCGACCAGCTCAAGGCGGTGATCGCCAAGCCCACCGATTCGGGCGACCCGGCGGCCTACAACGTGGTGCCCGAGGCGCAGCAGCAAACGCTCAAGCGCACGCGCGCCAAGTAACTCAGGGCGGGTCGGTGTTGGACGCAGTCGTGGCGCCTCGCGTCGCGCGCGCAGTCTAGGGGAAGGGCATGCACTATCACTGGAACTGGCGCATCTTCTGGGAAGATTCGCCCGATGGCGTATCAACCTATGCCGACACGCTCATTGCGGGTCTGAAATGGACGCTGGCCACGGGTCTTACCGCGTGGCTGCTGGCGCTGCTGCTGGGCGCTTTGATCGGCACCACGCGCACCCTGCCGAACCGTTTCTGGTCCAGGCTCGCTGCCGGCTACGTCGAGCTGTTTCGCAACGTGCCGCTGCTGGTGCAGATGTTTCTGTGGTTTTTCGTGCTGCCTGAGCTGTTGCCTGCCTCGCTTGGCACCTACATCAAGCAGCTGCCCAATGCGTCGTTCTACACTGCGGTGGCCTGTCTTGCGACCTTCACCGCAGCGCGCGTTGCCGAGCAGACGCGCGCGGGCATCAACGCCTTGCCGCGCGGCCAGAGCATGGCAGCCATCGCAATCGGTCTGACCACTGCTCAGAGCTACCGCTTCGTGCTGCTGCCCCAGGCGTTTCGCATCATCTTGCCGCCTTTGACCTCCGAGTTTCTCAACATCATCAAGAACAGTGCCGTGGCACTCGTCATCAATCTGCCGGAACTGACGTCGGCAACGCACACCATGGCCGAGAATTCCTACCAGGTTTTCGAGGCATTCACTGCAGCCACGCTCATCTACGCCGCGCTCAACGTCGTCATCGTCAACCTGATGCGCCTGATCGAGCGCTGGGTGCGGGTGCCCGGCCTGATCGCTGTCGGCAGCAGCGGACACTAGCGCGCATGTTCGCCAACTTCGATTTCAGCGTCATCGAGCGCACCTGGCACTACCTGTTCTTCGTTGGCATGGCGTTCACGCTGAAGCTCACGCTGCTGGCCATGTTCGGCGGCATCGTGATCGGTACCTTGCTGGCCATGGGTCGGCTCTCGCCCATCCGGGCGCTGTCTTTCGTGTGCGGCGGCTACGTCAACCTGATCCGCTCCGTGCCACTGGTGCTGGTGATTTTCTGGTTCTATTTCCTGATGCCCTACATCGGCGCCTGGGTCATCAACTCGGAGCAGCCGGTGCAGGTGGGCGACTACACCTCGGCACTGACCACTTTCGTGCTGTTCGAAGCGGCCTACTATTGCGAGATCATGCGCGCCGGCATCCAGTCGGTGTCGCGCGGCCAGATCTTTGCCGGCTATGCGCTTGGCATGAACTACCTGCAGATGATGGGCAATGTGGTGCTGCCACAGGCGTTTCGCAACATGATCCCGCTGCTGCTGACCCAGACCATCGTGCTGTTTCAGGATGTGTCGCTGGTCTACGTTCTGTCGATCACGGATTTTGTCGGCGCTGCCGACAAGATCGCACACCGTGACGGCAGGCTGGTCGAGCTCTACCTGTTCGTCGCCGTCGTCTATTTCGTGCTGTGCTTTATCCTGTCGACCATCGCCAAGCAGCTCCAGGCGCGTGTGGCGATTGTCCGCTGAACCTTCGCTGAACCGGAATCAGTCATGATCGATATCAACAACGTCAGCAAGTGGTATGGAACCTTCCAGGTTCTCACCGACTGCACCACCAAGGTCGACAAGGGCGAAGTGGTGGTGGTGTGCGGGCCATCGGGCTCGGGCAAGTCGACGCTCATCAAGACGGTCAATGGACTCGAACCGTTCCAGCAGGGCGACATCCTGGTCGATGGTATCAGTGTCGGTGACAAGAAGACCAACCTGCCCAAACTGCGCTCCCGGGTCGGCATGGTATTTCAGCATTTCGAATTGTTTCCGCACCTGTCGATTGTCGATAATCTGACCATCGGCCAGATCAAGGTGCTCAAGCGTCCCAAGGACGAAGCACGCACGCGCGGGCTGAAACTGCTCGAGCGTGTCGGACTGTCGGCGCACCAGGACAAGTATCCGGGACAGTTGTCCGGCGGCCAGCAGCAGCGTGTGGCGATCGCCAGGGCCTTGTCGATGGATCCGATCGCGATGCTGTTCGACGAGCCGACCAGTGCGCTCGATCCGGAAATGATCAACGAAGTGCTCGATGTCATGGTGGAACTCGCCAAGGAAGGCATGACCATGATGGTGGTGACGCACGAGATGGGTTTCGCCAAGAATGTGGCGCACCGCGTGGTGTTCATGGATCGCGGCGTGATCGTGGAGGATTGTGCCAAGGATGACTTCTTCGGCTCGCCGCGCTCGGAGCGCGCCCAGCAATTCCTCTCGAAGATTCTGTCGCATTGAGAAGGCAGCGTTTTAAGCTGCCATAACGAGGCATCCCGGTTGTCGTTCCAAGATACCAAGCAACTGCTGATCGACAGCTTCAAGGCAGCGGTCGCTGCTGCCGATCCGCAACGCCTGATCGACCGCAGTCTGGCGCTTCCTGACGCCGCGCGCGTGCTGGTGGTCGGTGGCGGCAAGGCGGCCGGATCGATGGCGGCGGCGTTCGAGCACGCCTATCCCGAGCGTGTTTTCGAAGGACTGGTGGCCACGCGCTACGGCCACTCGCTGCCGACCCGTTCGATTCGCATCGTCGAATCCGGCCATCCGGTGCCCGACGATGCCGGCGCGCGGGCCTCGATGGAGATGCTGCGCGAAGCAGCCACCCTTGGACCGGAAGATCTGCTGCTGGTGCTGATGTCAGGCGGCGCCTCCGCACTGATGAGCTGCCCGGCACCAGGCCTCGAGATGAGCGACCTGTCGGCGCTCAATCGCGTTTTGTTGCACTCTGGCGCGCCGATTACCGAGATGAACATTGTCAGGAAACATGTCTCGGCGATCTCCGGTGGAAGACTCGCGGCCGCCACACGGGCGCAGGTGCTTTGCCTCATCATTTCCGATGTCACGGGTGACGATCCATCGGCGATCGGCTCGGGCCCGTGCGCGCCCGATCCTTCGACCTACGCCGATGCGCTGGAAATCGCAGCGCGCTGGCGCATGCAGCTGCCGCCGCGCGTCAAGAGGCACCTGGAGGCGGGTCAGGCAGGCACCATCAGCGAGACGCCCAAGCCCGGCGATGCACTGTTTGCGCGGGTCGAGAACCGCATCATTGCCACGCCGCACCAAAGCCTCGAGGCAGCCGCACGCTTTTTCGAGCAGCGCGGCCTGCAGGTGGCACTGCTGGGCGATACGGTCACCGGCGAGGCGCGCGATGCGGCGCAGGTGTACGCCGCGCTGGTGCGTGAGATCAGACACTACAACGCGCCTTTCAAGGTCCCGGTGGCGCTCATCTCGGGTGGTGAGTGCACCGTCACCATCGCCCCTGAGAACCACGCTGGTCGAGGCGGACGCTGCACCGAGTTCCTGCTGGCGCTTGCGCTCGAGCTTGACGGCATGGCCGGGGTGTATGCCATGGCAGGTGATACCGATGGCATCGACGGTTCGGAAGATAATGCTGGTGCGGTGGTGCTGCCCGACACGCTGGCTCGCAGCCAGCAGCTCGGCCACTCGGCCAAGCGCTTTCTCAACGCCAACGATGCCTGGGGCCTGTTCCACGCGCTCGACGATCTGGTCGTGACCGGACCGACGCTGACCAACGTGAATGATTACCGCGTCATCCTGATCAAATAAGGAAGTGAGCATCGATACCCTCAATATGCGTCGCCCTGACGATTTGCACCTGCATCTGCGCGACGGTGCAGCGCTCGCTGCCGTGGTGCCCGACACGGCGCGCGTGTTCCAGCGCGCCATCGTGATGCCCAATCTGAAGCCGCCGGTGGTCACCACCGCAGATGCG
>CAZZVZ010000280.1:0-4909 GCA_964657655.1 Gammaproteobacteria bacterium
GAAAAAGGCTGGCTGAGAGGGGGGGCGGAGCGCGGCGTTGGAAGGGGTCGGCCGGCGGCCAGTGCCAGCATCAGGCGTGCTGGCCTTGCAAAATTTTCACGCATTAGCCGCGTGAAATCTCGCGTACTTCCTGGTGGGCAGGTTGCAGAGCCAGCAGCAGGGTCTCGAGCGCTGTTCGCGGGCGCGCGGCGCCGCACATGAAGATATCAAAGGCAGCGTAGCCGGCTTCTGGCCAGGTATGGACCGACAGGTGCGATTCGGCCAGGAGAATCACGCCGGTCACGCCCTGGCCGGCACCGAAGGTGTGAAAGTGCCGGTTCAGGACCATGGCGCCCGCATCAGCGGCGGCGCGCCGCATCAGTTGCTCGAGGCGCTCGCAATCGGTCAGCCATGTGCCCTTGATGCCGTACAGATCGGCCAGTACATGGATGCCGTGACGGGTGGGGGGCGGGCTCATTTGTGGCCGCCGCCGACCGATCCGGCGAAGCCGCCACCGCCGCCGCCGTAGTATCCGCCGCCACCGGTCCGGGAGAACCAGGAGCTGCCGCTGCCGCGCCCGCCGGTGGCGCGCGCCAGCATGCTGCCCCAGCTCAGCATCGAACCGATCAGCGTGACGCACAGCAGGTAGACGATGAAACGGCTTCTCATGTGCCACCTCGGTCGAAGCGGTCGAGCAGCAATGCAGGCAGATAGATCAAGGCGGCCGTGACGAGCGAAATCACAATCGCGTTGACGCCGCCGATGATGACCGGAAAGAAATCGACCATGGCGAGGAAGATCAGGAACATGCGCGC
The DNA here is from genome assembly GCA_964657655.1 of Gammaproteobacteria bacterium. Taxonomy (GTDB): domain Bacteria; phylum Pseudomonadota; class Gammaproteobacteria; order Burkholderiales; family Burkholderiaceae_D; genus CAJCIC01. Next base: position 795 of record CAZZVZ010000280.1, read on the forward strand.
GGTGCTGGCATAGGTTGGATGCGGCACTGATTCGACGTGCACGTGCTGGCCGAACCAGGCGCGCAATTGATCGAGCGGCACCTGGCGCGCGCGCGAGAAGGTCATTTCGCTGTCGCTGATCTCGGCCGCCAGGCTCTCGGAGCCGCCGCGGTATTCGAGCACGCGCACCGTATCGCCGACCTTGACCTGCCAGTTGAAGGCGCCGATGGCGGCATCGACGCGGGCGATGTAATCGTCGTTTTGCTTGTAGCGGCGCGAGTCGAGCAGCACCATGGTGGGCGATTCGGCCAGCGGCCAGATGTCTTCCACGGTGGCGCGCTGCCAGCCGTCATCGGTCTCGATCAGCCACAAGAAACCCTTTTGCATCTCGTAGAGCAGATACTCGGTCCAGTGTGAACTGCCGTCGCTGGTGCTGCGCTTCAAGGCGCCGATGATGGTGTACTTGACGCCGTCGATATTGCCGGTGGCACCAAGCTTCAGGGTGAGCGGGATGGCGTCGAGACGCTGCCCGACTTGCAGCACTTCGGCGACTTTGCCGGCCGTGTCGATGCTGCTGTGGCACGACGGGCAGATCAAGGCGGTGGTGGCCCCTGGCACATAGCGCACCGGACTGCCGCAATGGGGGCACGACAGCTGGGAGACATGGCCTTTCAGATTGCCGCTGCTGGCGTTGATGCTGTCGCTGTCACGCAGCTGCGCGGCATGCAGCTCTTCGAGCGTGACCGCCTCGCCGATGTAGAGCGCTGGCGTGGCATCGGAGTAGTCAATCGTCAGGAACTGCTTCAGATAGCGGAAATCGGCAACCTTCGCGGTCCAGCCGCTGCCGACTTGCATCGGCAGCTCACCTTGACCCCCGGTGCAGGTCGCGCTGCGCACGTCAGACGCCACAAAGTTCTGGCCGATCATGCTAAGGGTCTGGCCGGGGTGCAACGATTCGAAGGCGGGCAGCGAAGCCGGCAGCGGCTTCTGGAAGGTCATGGTGTACTGACCCGAGGCATCCGACAGCCAGCCATTTTGGCCATCGTCGAAGATCACGAACCACTCGTTCCAAAAACCTGCCGGATAGCGCAGCTGCAGGCGCCCGATCAGATTGAAGGCGCGCCCGCCGTAGACCCCGGAGCTGCCGATCTGCAGCACCGAATAGTCTTCCAGTACGAGACCCATCTTGCCCAGGTCACGGACCGCGTCGGCATCCTTGAGGACCGTGGTCTGGCAGTAGCTGCACACTGCCATGACCGATGCAGCAGATGTGAATTGCACATCTGCACCGCAGCCCGGACAGGCGACATGCTGCATTGATCAGCCAACCAGCTTCTTGAGCACGTCGGCCTTGGCGGAGTCGTAATCTGCAGTCGAGATCAGTCCCTTGTCGAGCAGGCCCTTGAGTTGCATGAGACGCGCTTCCGAGGCATCGGCACCTGCGCTGGCGCTGGCGGCAACACTCGCTGCATTGGCTGCGGTCTGCGCGCCGGCCAGGCCCTGTGCCATGGCGCCGCCGAACACGGCGCCTGCCGACAGGCCGGCACCAAGACCTGCGATCCCGCCCTCGTTTTGCGCGGCCAGCGGAATGGCGTTGGCGACCTGGTACTGGGTGTACTTGTTGAGATCGCCCGACATGCCAATCGAGATACGCTTGTCGAGTGCCGCCTGCAGCTCTTCGGGCAGGTTGATGCTGGTGACATTGAACTCGTCGACCGCAAGGCCGTACTTGTCGAAGGCGTTGTGCACGTCGCCCTTGACCTTGTCGCCCATCAGGGCCTGGTTGCCGGCCAGATCGAGGAACGGTACGTCGCCTTTGCCGAGTGACGAGGCGATGGTCGAAAGCAGGATGCCGCGCAGCTGGTCTTCCAGCTCGTCACTCGTGTAGACGGCGCGCGTGCCGCTGATCTCGGTGAAGAACTTGCGCGCATCGGCGATGCGGTAGGAGTACATGCCAAAGGCGCGCAGGCGCACCATGCCGAAGTCGGCGTCGCGCAGCGTGATGGCCTGTGGCGTGCCCCACTTGCGTCCGGTCTGCAGGCGCGAGCTGAAGAAGTAGACGTCCGACTTGAAGGGCGACTCGAACAGCTTGTCCCAGTTCTTCAGGTAGGTCAGCACCGGCAGCGTCTGGGTGGTGAGCTTGTACATGCCAGGGCCGAACACGTCGGCAATCTTGCCTTCATTGACGAACACGGCGAACTGCGACTCGCGCACCGTCAGACTGCCGCCGTACTGGATCTCGAAATCCTGCATCGGGTAGCGGTAGGCCAGGACACCATCGCTGTCCTCGTTCCACTGCAGGATATCGATGAACTGTTTCTTGATGAATGAACCAAGACTCATGGCAGAACTCCTTGCAAGACGAGCGGATCAGGACCGCGCAAAGGCGGTGGTAACTTCAGGACAGGCAGGCGGCGTTGATGGCGCCCACGGCAAGCGAAATGGCGCCCAGCAGGCCACCGAAAGCGACATTGCCGCTTTCGATGTGTTCCTTCGACATGTGCAGCACACGCGACACCAGCACGTACACCACCAGCTGCACCAGGATGGCGCCGACCGACCAGGCGAGGAACAGCACCAGCGAGGTACTGTGCAAGATGGCCGAGGCGACGGTCAGCGAGAAACCGATCAAGGCGCCGCTGAAAGACAGCGCTGCGGCGCTATTGCCAGCCCGGATCAGCGCCATTTCGTCGAACGGCGTGGCCCAGCAATAGACCATGAAGAATACCGTCATCAGCAGTGCAGCACTGATCAGGTAGAGTGCATAATTCACGATCACTTCCAAAGGGCACCCCCAAGAGGTTGGCTTGCCATCAGACTACGTGACGCCGGAGCCGCCGGCCGGATCCGATGAAAGAAGTGAAACACCCGTGACGCGGCGCGTCCAAGACCGCATTCTAGTCATCTCGGTGTTCTTTGTCGCCTCCTGCGGCCTGGCCTATGAACTGATCGCCGGTGCCCTGTCGAGCTATCTGCTGGGCGACTCGGTGCTGCAGTTCTCGTCCGTCATCGGCTGCTACCTGTTCGCCATGGGTATCGGCGCCCAGGCGTCGCGCTCGGTCAGGGACCATGAGCTGCTGATGCGTTTCGTCGATATCGAGATGCTGATCGGTCTGGTGGGCGGCGTCTCGGCCGCGCTCTTGTTCCTCTCCTTCGCATGGGTCGACACGCCATTTCGCGCCCTGCTGTATGTGATCGTGTTCGTCCTGGGCGTGCTGGTTGGAATGGAGATTCCGCTCGTGATCCGGGCGCTCGATCGAAGCGACGCGCGCCTGGGCGACGTGGTGGCGCGGGTGCTGACCTTCGACTACCTCGGCGCACTGGCGGTGTCGCTGCTGTTTCCGCTGCTGCTGGCACCCTGGCTGGGCCTGACCCGCACAGCCTTCCTGTTTGGCATGGTCAACGTCGCGGTGGCCCTGTTTGCCATCGTCACTTTCGCCGAGCGCGTCGCGCACATGCGCGAGCGTATTCTGAGCGGCTCGGTTCTCCTGGTTGCTCTCGCCCTTGGGTTTCTCGGCTCCAACTGGCTGGTGGGCTGGGGCGAACACGGCATGTACGGAGACCAGGTGGTGAGCGCCGTCAACACACCCTACCAGCGCCTTGTGATCACCAAGTGGCAAGACGACCTGCGCCTGTACATCAATAATAATCTGCAGTTCTCGTCGCGTGACGAATACCGCTATCACGAAGCCCTGGTGCATCCCGCGCTGGCCAGCCTGCCGTGGGCGCGCCGTGTCCTGATCCTGGGCGGCGGCGACGGCCTCGCGTTGCGCGAAGTGCTGCGTTACGACAATGTCAGGAAGGTCACGCTGGTCGATCTGGACCACGCCGTGACCGATCTCTTTTCGACCTCGGCGCAGCTGGTGGCCTTGAATCACGATTCATTTCATGACGCGCGCGTCGACATCCAGAATGCCGATGCGGCACGCTGGCTGGAGGAGAATCCGGACCTCTATGACATGGTCATCGTCGATTTCCCGGATCCGTCGAACTTCGCACTCGGCAAACTCTATTCAGTGCCGATCTATCGGCTGCTGAAACAGCATCTGGCGGCGCACGGGCTGGTGGTGATCCAGTCGACCTCGCCGTTTTTCGCACCGCACGCCTACTGGTCGATCGACGCCACGCTCAAAGAG
>CAZZVZ010000281.1:0-4897 GCA_964657655.1 Gammaproteobacteria bacterium
GCCAAGAGTACGCGCACCAGAGCGTGCGGCAATGTCAGGCTGGACAGACGCAGCAGCTGATACGCCTCTTTTTTCAGCGCGCCATCGATGCCGTCGGCGCTTCCGATCACGAACGCAATCGGATCGCCCTCACGCTGCCAGGCCTTGAGCAGCGCTGCCAGTTCGCTGCTGGTGGTCGCCTGGCCGTGCTCGTCGAGCACAATCAATCTGGCGCGCTTGGGCAGTGCCTGGCGGATCGCTTCTGCTTCCTTGGCCAGAATTGTCTCGGTCGCAGCACCGCTTCGTGCCTGTGCCTTGATCTCACGCAAATCGAGGCGCAGCTCGGGCGGCATGCGCTTGGCGTATTCGTTGTAGGCCTGGTCAACCCAGGCTGGCATGCGCTGACCGACGGCGATGATCAGCACGCTCGAGCAGCGCCGCTTGCCCTACGAGCGTTTGGCGGCCGGACGTTTGGCCGGAGAGCGCTTTGCAAGAGCGCTCTTGGCGGGAGCACGCTTGGCCGGAACTTTCTTGGCAGCTGCGGTCGACTTGCTTGCAGCCTTCTTGGCAGGGGCACGTGGCTTGGACGACTTGGCTGCCGGTGCCGCATTGCCCTGTGACTCGTCATCGGTGACGGTGGCAAAGCGTGCCGAGGTTTTCGCGGCGGCAGCTGGCTTGAGCGCTACGGGTTTGTCGCCCCAGAGTTCTTCGAGGTTGTAGTAGCTGCGAATCGGCCCTTGCATGATGTGCACGATGGCATCGCCCAGGTCGACCAGCACCCACTCACCGCCTTCTTCACCTTCCATGCTGAGCACGTCACCGCCTGCAGCCTTGACGCTTTCGCGCACCGAGTTGGCAAGGGCCTTGGTATGGCGATTGGAGGTGCCGGTTGCGATGATGACGCGGTCAAACAGGTCGGTGAGACCGGAGCTGTTGAAAGCGCGGATGTCTTGTCCCTTGACGTCTTCGAGCGCTTCGACGATAACGCCCTGCAGTTTTTTAATGTCCATTCAGGAAAGGTAGAGTCCGCGCTGGCGGATATAGTCAAGGACCGCTGAGGGTAGCAGATGTGAGAGTTTTTGGTGCTCCCCCTGGTGCAGCAACTCGCGCACCTGGCTGGAGGACAAGTCGCCCAGATCGGCGGGCACCAGCACCACCTGACCTGCTGGCCGAACCAGGTCATGGGCTGCAACCAGCCGCGGCCGGACGTTCTCGGTCAGGGCGATGGGCCAATTCGCCTGATCAAGGTCGACACCAGGGCGTCCTGCAACCGCAAAATTGGCAAGATCGAGGATTTCCGGGAAGGCGTGCCAGCTGGGAAGACCCAGCAGCTGGTCAGCGCCCATCAGGAACACCAGGCAGGTGTCAGCGCCCAGCTCGGCGCGCAGTTCGGCCAGCGTATCGGCGCTGTAGCTCGGGCCGGCCCGGCCGAGTTCGCGCGCATCGATGGCAACTTCGATCGGCATCTCCGCAAAAGCCAGGCGCAGCATGGCAAGCCGATCCTCGCTCGACGCCTGCAGGTGATGCTTCTGCCAGGGCTGCCCAGCAGGAATGATGCGCAAAGCGTCAAGCGACAGCGCGGCGCACAGCAACCTGGCCAGTGCCATATGCGCCAGGTGGGGCGGATCGAAACTGCCACCCAGGATGCCAATGCGGCTCAAAGCCACGCGCGCGGCACAAGAAAGTGGCGGCCCAGTTCGTCCTCTGGTGAACCGGGCGTTGTCTTCACGTCGTAACGCCAGGCCACTGCAGGCGGCATGGACATCAGGATCGACTCGGTTCGGCCGCCCGACTGCAGGCCGAACAGCGTGCCGCGGTCATACACCAGATTGAACTCGACGTAGCGGCCGCGCCTGAGTTCCTGCCACTCACGCTGGGCTGCGCCGTAGGGCGTGGCGCGGCGCCGCTCCACGATCGGCAGGTAGGCATCGAGAAATGCATCGCCGACGCTTTGCTGCAGAGCGAAGCTGCGCTCGAATCCCGGCTCGTTCCAGTCATCGAAGAAGATGCCACCGATGCCGCGTGCTTCGGCGCGGTGTTTCAGATAGAAATACTGGTCGCAGCGCGCCTTGAAATCGGGATAGCAGTTGGCGCCGAAGGGATCAAGCGCCTGCTTGCAGATGCGATGGAAGTGAATCGCGTCCTCTTCGAAGCCGTAGTAGGGTGTCAGATCCATGCCACCGCCGAACCACCAGATGTCGGGCTCCTGTTCGGCATGGGCAATGAAGAAGCGCACGTTCATGTGCACGGTGGGCACATAGGGATTGCGCGGATGCAGCACCAGGGATACGCCCAGCGCCTCGAACCCGCGACCGGCGAGCTCGGGCCGTACGCCGCTTGCCGATGGCGGCAATTGCCGGCCGGTGACATGCGAGAAGCCCACACCTGCGCGCTCGAACAGTTCACCCTTCTCAAGGATCGAGGTAAATCCATGCCCGCCCAGCGCCGCATCGCTCGGTTTGGTCCATGGATCCGTGACGAAACGCGCGCCATCGATCTGTTGCAGCGCATGGGTGATGCGCTGGTGCAAACCTTCGAGATAACTTGACACCGAGGTGGCTGTCCCCGAAGCGCGCATGATCAGCCGCGTTTCTGGAGTGCGCGCCAGCCGATGTCGCGGCGCCATTGGGCGCCCTCGAAATGGATCGACTCGACCGTATCGTAGGCACGCTTTTGGGCCACCTTGACGCTGTCGCCCATGGCCGTGACGCCGAGCACGCGTCCACCGCTGACTTCGAGCTGCTCGCCGCTGTGCCGGGTGCCGGCCTGAAATACCACCACTTCTTCCGATTCTTCGGGAATGCCATTGATCGAGGCGCCCGATTGCGGTGCATCGGGATAGCCGCGCGCCGCCATGACGACGCACAGCGCCGTGCGCCGGTCCCATTCCAGTTCCACCTTGTCGAGCGATCCGTTGACGGCGTGTTCACATACCGTCAGGAAGTCGCTTTTCAGGCGCGCCATGATCGGTTGCGTTTCCGGGTCGCCCATGCGGCAGTTGAACTCCAGCGTCTTCGGGTTGCCGTTTTGGTCGATCATCAAGCCGGCATACAGGAACCCGCTGAAGGGAATGCCGTCGGCAGCCATGCCCGATACCGTCGGGCTGATGATTTCGCGCATTACACGCGCATGCAGCTTGGGCGTCACGATGGGCGCTGGTGAATAGGCGCCCATGCCACCTGTGTTTGGACCCTGATCGCCGTCCAGCAGGCGTTTGTGGTCCTGGCTGGTCGCAAGCGGCAGAATATTGTGACCATCGACCATGACGATGAAACTGGCCTCTTCGCCCTCGAGGAATTCCTCCACCACGATGCGTCCGCCGGGGATTGCCAGCATGTCGTCGACCGCCTGGTGGGCGGCAGCAAGGTCACTCGCCACCACGACACCCTTGCCGGCGGCCAGCCCATCGGCCTTGATGACGATCGGGGCGCCCTGCGTCTCAATGTAGGCGTGCGCACTGGCCGCGTCGCTGAAGCTCTCGAACGCCGCAGTCGGAATGTTGTGGCGCTTCATGAAGCTCTTGGCGAATTCCTTCGAGCTCTCGAGCTGCGCGGCTTTTTGCGTCGGCCCGAAAATCTTCAGACCCTGGCTGCGAAAGCGATCCACGATACCGGCGGCAAGTGGCACTTCGGGTCCGACCACCGTGATCTGGATCCCCTCGCGCTTGACGAATTCAATAATGGTGTCGATCGCCGAGATCGGGATGTTGCGAATATTGGGATGCGCCGCGGTACCGCCGTTGCCGGGCGCCACGTACACCAGTTGCGCGCGTGGTGACTGCGCCAGGCGCCACGCCAGGGCGTGTTCCCGGCCGCCCCCACCGACCACCAGAACCTTCATTGCAGAGCGACGCGAAGACCTCGCGCTCTGGAGATCAATTGATCACCGCCGAGGTGTAGAGATCCTGGACATCGTCGAGGTTCTCGAGTGCATCAAGCAGTTTTTGCATCTTGACGGCATCTTCGCCGGTGAATTCGACTTCGGTCATGGGGCGCATCACGATGCCTTCGACGTCAGCCTTCAATCCTGCTGCCGCGAGGCCCTCCTTGACGTGGGTGAAGTCGGCGGGTGCGCAGGTGACTTCGATGCCGCCTTCACTGTCGGTCATGACATCGTCCGCGCCAGCCTCGAGCGCGGCTTCCATCACTTTTTCCTCAGAGACGCCAGGGGCGAAGAGAAACTGCCCGCAGTGCTTGAAAAGATAGGCGACCGAGCCGTCCGTGCCCAGATTGCCGCCGTTCTTGGAGAACGCATGGCGCACTTCGGCGACCGTCCGGGTGCGGTTGTCGGTCATGCAGTCGAGCAATACTGCAGCGCCGTTGATGCCGTAGCCTTCGTAGCGGATTTCCTCGTAATTGACGCCGTCGAGGTTGCCGGTGCCGCGATCGACCGCGCGCTTGATGTTGTCGGCGGGCATGTTCTGGTCCTTGGCCTTGTCGATGGCAAGGCGCAGACGCGGGTTGATGGTGACGTCTCCACCGCCCATCCGCGCCGCGACCGTGATCTCCTTGATCAGCCGGGTCCAGATACGGCCTCGTTTTTCATCCTGGCGGCCCTTGCGGTGCTGGATGTTGGCCCACTTTGAATGTCCTGCCATGCCTGCCCTTCGTACGTCAGCGAGGTTACTTCCGGGGGCGCGATTTTAACATGGGCCTGCCCGTGAATCAGCAGTGCTCAGCGGCCAAACACGATCCGCTCCTGTCGCAGAATGCGCGTCAGTGCAAAAAGGAACAGGGTAGCCAGCAGTAGTGCGGTGACAAACGGCACGACGTAGTCAAGTGCCGTCACGGCGTCGCCGCGCAGCACGCGCGACAGCACCATCTGCTGGGCCAGGGCGGGCACCATCAGCTGCCAGGGAGCATCGCGCATCGCCGAAAACACGGTGATGAGCGGCACGAAATTGACCACCAGCGCGATG
>CAZZVZ010000282.1:0-4863 GCA_964657655.1 Gammaproteobacteria bacterium
CAGCGCATAGTGCAGCAGGTAGGTCTCACCGCTCAGCTTCTTTTCTTTTGGTGTGCCGGGACGCAGCACGATCTCGCGTTCTTCCTGGCCGCGGATCTCGCTGCTGTCGATGCCGCTGATGAAACCCAGCGTGGTCGCGATCAGTTGCTGCAGGTCGGCGAAGGTTGTTGCATCGTCGGCGACCTTGAGCAGTTCCGTGCCGGACAGGCGCGCCGGCGCACCGCGCGCAAAGTCGCAGGCGATCTGGACCTGACGCGTAAGACTCAACATGTCAGGAAAAAGACGCGCGTGCAGCAAGGCGTCCGGCTCGATATTCTTTTCAGTCGCGTATGCCTCCGCCTTCGCGAGATTGGCTGATAACGCGTCGAGCATCTGTTTGAACATCGGGACGCAGGCGTCGTCGAGGGAAATGGACATGGTGGTTGATTCTTTCTTTAAGTGTCGGGCAGCAAGGTGAAAAAACACCTCCGGCGCGATTCTACGAGCAATACGGGCGGCACGCCGCAGCCCGTCAAAAGTGCTTGCTGCGTCACTGCCTGCTCGTTAGCATACCCCCGTGGCCGCCCAGGGCTGCACACGCGCGACAAGTCCGGCCGACGCTGCTGGTGCAGCCGTTCCAAGCAGTCATGAGCGAGCACCAGGTTCGATACACAAAACGAGGAGAGATCATGACTGGTGCCAATAACCAGGCCCGCTTCGTGTGGTACGAGCTGCACCCGATCGATGCAAAGGGCGTCACCGACTTCTACAGCAAGGTGATGCCGTGGACCTTGAGTGGCGCGCCCGAGAGTGACTACCTGATGATCAACGTCGGCGCGATCGACATCGGCGGCATGCTGGCACAGCATCCGCGCGGTCTTCTGGGTGACAACCGGGCGGCGTGGACCTCCTATATCGGTGTGGCGAGCCTCGAGAATTCGCTGGTCCAGTTGCAAACCCTCGGCGGCACCGTGCACAAGCAACCCGAAACCATTCCGGATGTGGGCCGGTTTGCCGCCGTGTCGGATCCCGACGGGGTGGTTTTCATGCTGTTCGAACCATCGCCTGGCAGCAAGCCCTCGAACCTGCCGCCGGCCACCCCAGGTGGAGTCGGCTGGCATGAACTGAATGCCGTCGACTGGGAGAAATCATGGCTCTTCTACGCCGCCATGTTCGGGTGGGAAAAGGGCTATGCCATGCCGATGGGCGAGTTCGGCACCTATCAGATGATCGACATCGACGGTGTATCGATCGGTGCCATGCTCACGCGCATGGACCAGGCGACCAGGCCGCACTGGCTTTATTACTTCGACGTTGCCGACACCGCCGCGACGGTTGAACTGGTCAAGAAATACGGCGGCCAGGTGACACGTGCTCCAGAGCCGGTGCCGACCGGTCAGATCATCGCGCACTGCCTCGACCCGCAAGGTGGCGCGTTCGGACTGGTCTGTCCGCCGCCCAGGTAACGCACGGCTGCTCGGGCGGCGTCAGCGCGCCGGTCTGTGGCGCGGCCCTGGTCCATCGCACCGTCTTGCCGCGACGCGCAGCGCATTCGGGTCAAGGTCAGCGCCGCCTCCCAAGCGCCTGGTGGTTCCCTCAACAGTCCGTCAGAGCCTGGCAGACGGCGCGGTCCGGGCGCGATATGTACTGAACCCGATCAAGGCCAAGACAAGCACTGCCAGCAGCGCAGAAGCGCTGGCGGTGCCAAGTTGCATGCCGCCTTGCTGGTGCGGTTTGGTGAGTGCGTCCCCGAGCGTGGCGCCGAGCGGGCGGGTCAGCACAAATGCGGCCCAGAACAGCACTGCACGATTGATGCGGGTAAAGAAATACAGCAGCGCGATCATGAGGATGATCGATCCGAACAGCATTGCCGCATGCACGAAGCCGAGATCGAGATCATCTGCGACATAGTCTCCAAGCGCCGTGCCCAGAGTGTTCGACAGGAAGATGGTGGCCCAGTAGAAACCTTCCACGCGCGCATCGACGACATGATCAAAGCTGATCGAGCCGAGCACGCGCCGCCACGAAAAGAGCACGATAAAAAGGCAGGCGAGCAGCAGCGCCGAGCCGCCGGCGTAGCCGAACTGCGCGGTGCGATCAAAGAAATCCGATAGCGTGGTACCAGCCATGGTGGTGGTCAGGATCACGCTCCAGTAGAGCCACGGGTGATAGCGACGCGCGCGGATCTGGGCGGCGACGGCCAACACGAACAGAGCAAAGAAGATGGCAGTGCTCAGCAGGTAGCCGAGCTTGAGCGTCATCGACAGCTCGTCACCTGCCGTCTCGCCCAGTGTGGTGGCGCAGATCTTGATCATCCAAAAGCCAAGCGTGATGTGCGGCACCTTGCTCTCAAGCGATTCAGTCTTCATATGTGTTTTAAGGACTCGGGAGAATAGAAAGACGTGGCTACCAGGTCACGTCGAGTGCGCTGTAGAAGTTGAATCGCCCGAGCTGACCGGCGTTCTGGATACCAGGACCGGCAGCGCCCAACAAGGCGAGGTGCGAATTGATCTGGTAGGTGATGCCAAGATTCAGCGCACTGTAGGCAAGCGCCTGATCGACGGTGCCGCTCTGGTGGTAGAGCTCTGCACCAAGCAGCAGTTGATCGGAGATACGTCGATGCAGTGCGGCGCCAAACAGTGTGTAATTGCGCTGGCCAGGTCCAGCGTTCAGCTGGTACCCGCCACCGCCGAAATAGGACCAGTCAGCGCTGTCCTTTTGCAGCCAGACGGGCAAGAAGAGGCTCGCCTTGCCGGTTTCGAATCGCCTGCTGCCGCTCGGCACAAAAAGACGCGGAAAGAAGGCCACATCCGGCAGCCAGCCGTCGGCGCTCTGGTGGACGAAACGCAGCTTGGCGGCGAGCTGGATATCGCCTGCGCCCGGACTCAGGCCGCGTGCGCTTGAATAGTCGATTGGCAGCACTGCAGTGAGCTGAAGATCGGGGGCCGCCCCGTAGTTGACATCAAAGCCGGCCTGACCGGCCTCGACCCCCGTCAAGCGCGTGCCAGACACGAAGTTGTAGATTTCCCAATGGCCCGCGTCGGTCGGCTCCGGATCATCGGACACAAAGGGCGGCCCAGCCAGCACGGTCGGACACCACAGAAGACATATCCCGGCCAGCCATGCAGCCCTGGCACGAGCGCCGGTGGCTGCGGCAGGAGGTGTGAATGGGTGCTGCATCGGCTGATCTGTGGCGGCGGTTTAGTGAGCAGGCTCAAAGATCAGCAGCTGCAGTGAACCGGGGACCAGCTTTGGACGCCCGTTGACAGGTGCCGCGCTTGAGTCGACCCTGGCTGCGGCAATGAAGATCGTGCCGCTTGCCGGATCGATATCCATGGTGCGTCCAGACACTGCTGTGGTTACGGTGTCGATGACCTGGTAGCTCTGGTCAGGATTCTGCTGGATCACAGTGAGCGTGCCATCGCGGCCGTTGGAACTGAAGACGCGTTTCCTGACAGGATCGAACGCGGCAGCATCGGTACCCTTGCCGATCGGCACATGCGCGACGACGCTGCCATCGACTGCACTCACCACGAACATCAGTTCGTTGACGCAGCTCACGAAGATGTGGCGTGCTGCGCGGTCGTAGGCGATGCCGTGTGGACGCTCGCAACCCTTGATCGACCAGCGCGCAGTCACGGCGTGCTGGCGCATATCGACGCGGCTGACTTCCTGGCGCTCTGCGCCGTTGACAAAGATGTTGCCCTCCTCGTCTGCCACTGCGGCCTCAAGACCACCGCCGACCTTGATGGTCTCGGCCGCTCGCTTTTGCAAGGGGTCGATCGCGGTGATATCGCCTTCGTCACCATCGACCACCAGCACGGCGCCTGTCACTGGCTCGAACAGCACGCCGTCCGAATCCTTGCCAGAGGGCAGTTTGAACTTCACGGCAAGGGTTGCGGCATCGTAGGCAGATGTCGAGCCATCGCCACTGTCATCGGCGAAGAGAAGTTTCGAGGTAGGGTCGAATGCAGTGCCATGTGCAGCTCGCAGGCCGCGCAGTTCGCCGACCACCCGGCTGGCTGCGGGATCGACGATGCTGACACGGTCACCGTGCGCGACCAGCACGTGCGCCGAAGCTTGATCGTAGTACACGTAGTCCCAACGGTCTGGCGCGCCCAGATCGATGCTCGCGGCGAGACGATACGAGTCGCCGGCAGCGGCGCTGCAAGACACGCTACTGATGAGGGCCAGCGCGGCCAGCCGAAATATGCAATACATGATGGTTTCCTAGGAGAGAAGCGGTGGAGGAACGCGGAACACGGTACTGGCATCGACCGCCTCGAGCGGCTGGCAGTATTCGAAGGTCATGCCCTTGTGCTGGCGTGGCTCAAGACGTGCCGTGCCGCCAAGCAGCGTCGCTGCTTCTGCGACGATCGCAAGACCAAGGCCGCTACCGGACTCGTCGTGGGCGCGCGCCGAGCGGAAAAACGGCTCGAAGGCGTGCGCGATGTCGGCCGCATCCATGCCCTCGCCCTGATCGGCGACCAGCAGCACCATGCGCTCGTCATGGCGCACAACGCTGATCTCGACGGTTGAGTTGGCGGGGCTGTAGCGGACCGCGTTGTCCAGTGCATTGCGAACCAGCATCAAGAAGGCGGTCGATGAGCCGGTAAAGGTGACCGCATCGAGGCGCTCGACCTGCAGTTCGATGCCACGCGAGGCCGCCAACGGAATCACTAGTTCGATCGCCTCACGCAGGACCGCCTGAACATCGACCGTTGCGCTGCTGCCGGTGCCGCCCTGCTGGATGGCGCCAAGATCGAGCAGTTGCTGGAGCAGCAGCGCGGCGCGTTTTACGCCGCCTCTGACCAGTTCGAGGCGACTGCGCGCGGCATCGGACAGCTCGACGGTGAGCCCGGCTTCGCCGAGATCTTCCTCGAT
>CAZZVZ010000283.1:0-4853 GCA_964657655.1 Gammaproteobacteria bacterium
GCCGACCACGTCGACGCTGACACGTTGTAGCGCTCAAAAGAGCTGCTGCCGGCAGCGCCCATCAGATACAAATTGCCGCCTGAATAGACGCCAGTGGCCCCGGTGGTAGTGCTGACTTGTGAGGCCACCTGAGTTGCCGTTGCTGGCGAGCACGTGATAGGGCAGCAGGAAGTGTTCAATGGTGCCGCGCAAAGCGCCGTCATCGCTGGCATCGACCGAAGCGAGGGCGGCGCAAAAGGGGCGCCACTTGGCATCGGCCACGATCACGCCGCACGAACGTTTCAACGCCGGCAGCGCCGCGTGGGTGGTATCGCTTGCCCAGCCGGGTAGATCGTCGAAGCGGCCCGCTTCCAGGTGAGGCGAACTCGCACCGGCCGCGCTGACTGCAGTGCTTGCGCCACTGGCGGCCGCCGCTCTGGGTGACCCATCAGCTGCGGCACTCGCTGATTGCGCTGCGCCCGGCCTCTCACCCGGAGCGGTGCCGGTGGTGCTGCAGGCGGCCAGCGATGTCAAGCCAGCCAGCAGCACGCCGCGCCAACCGATCGAGATCGTGCGCTGCACAGGTTGCTTCAAAAAACGACTCAATGCAGGGTACGCGGCACCACCAGCGAGAATTCCGGAATCGGCGTCTCGAAGCGCGTGCCATCTTCTGCGACCAGGAAATATTCGCCGAACATCGACCCATTGGCGGTGGCCAATGCTGTGCCACTGGTGTATTCGAACTGTTCGCCAGGACGAAGCAGCGGCTGGTGTCCGACCACACCGAGTCCCCGCACTTCCTGAACATTGTCATCGGCGTCGGTGATCACCCAGTGGCGACTGATCAACTGGGCAGGCACGCTGCCGGTATTGCGGATGGTGATGGTGTAGGCGAATACGTATTGCTGCTGATCAGGATTCGACTGTTCTTCGACGTAACTGGTCTTGACGGTAACGCTGCACTCGTAGCGATTCATTGGGTCACCTTATCGCGGCGCGGCTGGCATGGGCGAGGCTCGGTTAAAATCAGCCTGGCAGACTTATAGGGAACTTCGTAATGAGTGATTATCGCATTGCTCCGAGCATCCTCTCGGCGGACTTCGCAAGGCTTGGCGAAGAGGTGACAAAAGTCATTGCTGCGGGCGCTGATTTCATTCATTTCGATGTCATGGACAACCATTACGTGCCAAATCTGACCATTGGCCCCATGGTATGTGAGGCAATCAAACCATATGCAATTCGCGATGGCGTGCCGGTCACCCTCGACGTCCACCTGATGGTCACCCCGGTCGACGCGCTGATTCCAGCGTTCGCCAAGGCCGGTGCCAACATTATCAGCTTCCATCCGGAAGCCACGCTGCACGTCGATCGTACCTTGGGCCTGATCAAGGATCACGGCTGCCGCGCCGGACTGGTGCTCAACCCCGCCACACCGCCTTCGGTACTCGACTACGTGATGGACCGCGTCGACCTGGTGCTGCTGATGTCGGTCAATCCAGGCTTCGGCGGACAGAGCTTCATTGCCGAGACGCTCGTCAAGATCCGCCAGGTTCGCGAACGCCTCAACAAGTACAAGGAAGAGAGCGGCCGCACCATCTTGCTGGAAGTAGACGGCGGCATCAAGGTTGACAATATTGCCGAGGTGGCACGCGCCGGGGCCTGCTCCTTCGTGGCCGGCTCGGCCGTGTTCGGAGCCAGGGACCCCGACGGCGGCTATCACGGCGTCATGAAACATCTACGCAGCGCTCTTGCGAGCGCCTGACATGGCAACGGCCGCGCTGATCGACCTTGACGGAACGCTGGTCGATACCATTGAGGACATCGCGGCTGCAGTCGATTTGGTGTGCCGACGTTTTGCTCTCGAGCCGGTGTCAGCCAGCATTGTGCGCGGCTGGGTCGGCAAGGGATCGCGCCAGCTGATGGTGCGTCTGCTCGAGGCGCGCGGGGCGAACAATGTTTCGCCGGATCAGGCACTCGAAGTGTTCCTCGATAGCTATTCGCAAGTCAATGGCCGCTACGCCAGAATCTATCCCGGGGTTCTCGAAGGACTCGATCAGCTCAAGGCCGATGGGGTGCGCATCGCCTGTGTCACCAACAAGCACCAGTCGGTCACCGATGCGCTGCTGGAACAGCTCGACCTGCGCCGCTATTTCCAGGTCGTGCTTGGCGGTTCGAGCCAGCGCGCGCTAAAGCCTCATGCGGAGCCCCTGCTGCTGGCCTGTGAGCAGATGCAGGTGAACCACACGGCAGCCGTGATGGTGGGCGACTCGGAAAATGACCTGCTGGCCGCGCGCGCGGCTGGCTGTGCCTGCCTGTTGCTGCCCTACGGCTACAGCGACGAGGCACCGGTGCAGGCGCTCGGCGCCGATGCTATAGTCCCCTCGCTTTTTGCGGCTGCGCAGTGGATTGCAGCGCGCCGCTCACCATCAAGCGCCGAACCCTTTGTGACACAGACATGATGTTGCCCACGTTATCGACACAGAAGACGCCAGCAAACTGCTGGCGACGCTCGCCGCGTTGCTAACGCGCCGGCCTGTTGGCCCGGCAATTCGACTCTACGGTGCGCGATCTGTTCGCCGCCCTCTTTCCACCGTGTCATGACTGAACTTGAATTCAACGCGCTCGCCGCGGAAGGCTACAACCGCATCGCGCTCATCTCCGAGACCATCGCGGACCTGGATACGCCGCTCTCCCTCTATTTGAAGCTGGCGCACGGTCAAAACGGTGGCGCCAACAGTTTCCTGCTCGAATCGGTCGAAGGCGGCGAGCGCTTCGGGCGCTACTCCTTCATCGGCCTGCCGGCGCGCACCCTGGTTCGCGCCAGCGGGTACGGCGATGCGGCACGCTCCGAGGTGGTCGAGGACGGCAAGGTGGTCGAAACCGTGCCGGGCGATCCGCTCGCCTTCGTCGAGAGCTTCAGGCGCCGCTTCAAGCCTTACGTGCAAGGCGGTCTGCCGCGTTTTTGTGGCGGGCTCGCAGGGTACTTCGGCTACGACGTGGTGCGCCATATCGAGCCACGGCTCGGACCGTCCCGAAAGCCAGATCCGCTCGACATCCCCGACATCCTGCTGCTCCTGACTGAAGAGCTGGCGGTGATCGACAACGTCGCGGGCAAGATCTATCTGATCGTCTATGCCGACCCGACCAGGCCGGAGGCTTTTTCAAGAGCCCGGGCGCGTGTGCGCGAACTGCGCCAGCGGCTGCGCCGTCCGGTCGACATCCCCTACAGCCAGCCAAGCATGGCGACCGAACCCTCGCGCGAGTTCGACAAGGCCCTTTACCTGAAAGCCGTGGCCGAGGCCAAGGAACTGATTGCCGCCGGGGATCTGATGCAGGTGCAGATTGGCCAGCGCATCGTCAAGCCGTTTCGCGATGCGCCCTTGACGCTGTACCGTGCGCTGCGATCGCTCAATCCCTCGCCGTACATGTATTTCTATAATTTCGGTAGCTTCCACGTGGTTGGCTCGTCTCCCGAAATTCTGGTGCGCCAGGAAGACGATGCGAGTGCCGCCGGAGAGCAGCGCATCACCATCAGGCCGCTGGCCGGGACCCGGCCGCGCGGTTCGACCCCGGCGGAAGACAAGGCGCTCGAAGCCGAGCTTTTGTCCGATCCGAAGGAAATCGCCGAGCATGTGATGCTGATCGATCTGGCGCGCAACGACGTCGGCCGCATTGCCAAGACGGGTAGCGTGGTGGTGACGCAGCGCCTGGCCGTGGAACGCTATTCGCACGTCATGCACATTGTCTCGAGCGTCGAGGCGACCTTGAAAGACGGGCTTGAGAGCATCGATGTGCTGCGCGCCTGCTTTCCGGCCGGAACTCTGACCGGGGCACCCAAGGTGCGTGCCATGGAGGTGATCGATCAGCTCGAGCCCAGTAAACGAGGGCTTTATGGCGGCGCTTGCGGCTACTTGAGTTTTGCAGGTGCAATGGATCTGGCGATCGCGATTCGCACCGGCGTCATCAAGGATGGCATGCTGCATGTGCAGGCAGCAGCCGGTATCGTGGCCGATTCGGTCCCGCAAAACGAATGGCAGGAAACCGAGAACAAGGCGCGCGCGGTGCTGCGCGCGGCAGAGCAGGCTCAAGAAGGCCTGGACGGAGAATGGTAATGGCAGCAACACCCCACATCGATTTGCGCAGCGATACCGTGACGCGTCCTTCTGCCGGCATGCGTGCTGCCATGCTCGCGGCCGAAGTCGGGGACGACGTCTACCGCGACGATCCGACGGTCAACCTGCTCGAGGAAACTTTGGCGCACATGGCGGGTTATCAGGCCGGCGTGTTCATGCCAAGCGGAACGCAGAGCAATCTGGTGGCACTGATGACGCACTGCGCGCGCGGCGAGGAATACCTGGTTGGACAAGAGGCGCACACCTATCGCTACGAGGGTGGTGGTGCGGCCGTGCTTGGCAGCATCCAGCCGCAGCCGATCGAGAACCTGGCCGACGGCAGCATCGACCTGGCCAAGCTGGAGGCCGCCATCAAGCCGGACGACTCGCATTTCGCGATCACCCGGCTGATCGCGCTTGAGAACACCATCAGCGGCCGGGTACTGCCACCGGCCTATGTGGCAGCGGTCAGGGACGTGGCGGACCGGCACGGATTGCTGATGCATCTTGATGGCGCACGCGCCTTCAATGCAGCGATCGCCGCAGGCGTGTCGATCAAGAACATCTGCCAGCCGTTTGATTCGACTTCGATCTGCCTGTCCAAGGGATTGGGCACCCCGGTCGGGTCCGTGCTTTGCGGCGGCCAGGCTTTTGCCGAGCGTGCCCGGCGCTGGCGCAAGATGCTGGGCGGCGGCATGCGTCAGGCCGGTGTCCTTGCAGCAGCGGGCCTGTATGCACTCGAACATCATGTCGAGCGGCTCG
>CAZZVZ010000284.1:0-1267 GCA_964657655.1 Gammaproteobacteria bacterium
GCACCCCACAAAAACGCGATTTCAGTTCGGCAGCAAAGCCGTCGGCCAGCGAGGTGATGGAAAGGCCCGAGGTGTTCGAGGCGAAGATGGCATGCGGCGCCAGATGCGGCGAGACCTTAGCGTACAGGCCATGCTTGATGTCCATGCGTTCTGCCACGGCTTCGATGACAAGGTCGCAATCGGCCAGCAGGGCCAGGTCGTCGTCATAGTTGGCAGCCCTGATGCGCGCTGCATCGGCAGCATCACCAAGCGGCGCAGGACTGAGCTTCTTCAATCCCTCGATTGCCTTGGTGACAATGCTGTTGGCAGGCCCGCTTGCGGCCTTGAGATCGAACAGCACCACCGGCACACGTGCATTGATGCAATGTGCTGCGATCTGCGCGCCCATCACGCCGGCTCCAAGCACGGCGACTTTTCTTATATGTAGGGTCATTTTTTCTTGAATACGTAAGTTGCTGGGCGGAGCTGTTAGAACAGCGCGGCATCGAGTTCCATGGTGCTGGCAGCACCGGCGCGCGCCTGACGGATCAGCATGGCGGTTTCGGGCAGCAGCTTGGCAAAATAGAACCGGATGGTGGCCAGCTTGGCACGATAGAAGTCATCGCCTGAATCGAGCTTGGCCAGGGCAATGACCGCCTGACGTGCAAAGAAGTAGGAGAAGATCAGATGGCCGACCACCCGCAGGTAGGGCACTGCTGCGGCGCCGACCTCA
This sequence comes from Gammaproteobacteria bacterium, assembly GCA_964657655.1. Classification (GTDB taxonomy): domain Bacteria; phylum Pseudomonadota; class Gammaproteobacteria; order Burkholderiales; family Burkholderiaceae_D; genus CAJCIC01. The sequence continues at coordinate 713 of CAZZVZ010000284.1, forward strand.
TCGGGGCTCTGCAGCGCCTTCATGCCGATCTCCATGGTCAGCTTGGTGACCTTGTCGCCGAGATCGGCCAGCGGGTTGACGAATTCCCCGAGGTCTTCGGAGGTGCCGTGCTGCTCGACGAAGTCGCTCACCAGCTTGCCGAACTTCTTGAGCTTGGCGCCGTTGTCGCCTAGGATCTTGCGTCCCAGCAGGTCGAGCGACTGAATCGTGTTGGTGCCTTCATAGATCATGTTGATGCGCGCGTCGCGCACGTACTGCTCCATGCCCCATTCGGCGATATAGCCGTGGCCGCCGAACACCTGCATGGCTTCTGATGTGGCGATCCAGCCGTTGTCGGTGATAAAGGCCTTGATGACCGGCGTCAGCAGCGCCACCATGTCGGCCGCATCCTGGCGCACCGCGGCATCAGGATGATTGAGTTCCTTGTCGATCTCGAGCGCCGAGAAGAACGTCAGTGCGCGCCCGCCTTCGGCAAAGGCGCGCGCAGTCAGCAGCATGCGTCTCACATCGGGATGAACGATGATCGGGTCGGCCGGCTTGTCGGGTGCCTTGGCG
>CAZZVZ010000284.1:1277-4844 GCA_964657655.1 Gammaproteobacteria bacterium
GGACCGCTTGCGGCCTATCATGACCGCCTTTCCTCGGGTGCCTTGGCGCCTGACAGGCTCCTCATCTGCAGACGTTCACGCGCGTAGATCGCCGCGTTCTGGTAGGCGATCTCGGTCAAACCGAGCGACTGCATGCCCACACCCAGACGCGCTGCGTTCATCATCACGAACATGGCCTGCAGGCCCTTGTTGGGCTGTCCGATCAGCCAGCCGGTCGCACCGTCGAGATTGATCTGGCAGGTGGCGTTGCCATGAATGCCCATCTTGTGTTCCAGTGCGCCGCAGAAAATCGGGTTGCGCACCCCTGGCTCGCCCTTGGCATCGGGGATGAACTTCGGCACCACGAAAAGCGAAATGCCACGCGTCCCCGAAGGGGCGTCAGGCAGGCGCGCCAGGACCAGGTGGATGATGTTGGCGGCCATGTCATGCTCACCGCTCGAGATGAAGATCTTGCCGCCGCTGATCTTGTAGCTGCCGTCATCGGACGGCTCGGCTTTGGAGCGCAGCATGCCAAGGTCGGTGCCGCAATGTGGCTCGGTCAGGCACATGGTGCCGGTCCACTCGCCAGACGTTAGCTTGGGCAGATAGATGGCCTTTTGCTCAGGCGTGCCGTGTGCATGCAGGCACTCGTAGGCGCCGTGCGTCAGACCCGGATACATCGACCACGCCTGATTGCACGAATTGAGCATTTCAAAGAAGGCGTTGTTGAGCACCACCGGCAAGCCCTGCCCGCCGAACTCGGGATCGCACGCGAGCGCCGCCCAGCCACCGTCGACGAATTGCTTATAGGCCGCAGCGAAGCCCGTCGGCGTCTTGACTTCGTGGGTGGTGGTGTCGAGCTTGCAGCCTTCGGCATCGCCGCTCTGGTTGATCGGCAGCAGCACCTCGGTGGTAAAGCGCGCACCTTCTTCGAGCACCTGATCGATCAGTTCGCGACCGGTCTCGGCGTGCGCCGGCAATTCCTTTAGAACAGCATCGACATCGAGCATTTCGTGCAGCACGAACTGCATGTCGCGGAGGGGTGCCTGATAGACGGGCATGTAAAGCTCCTTAAGAAAATAAGCTGTGGCGCGTGGGCCGAATTAGACGGATTCGAGGTTGGGCGAGGTCTGGTGCGCCGTGATGAGACGCTCGAAGGCACGCTCGGTCCTCGACACCGCATCGTCCAGGCGCAGGAAACGGGCATCGTGATGGAGCGCGAAGATCAACGCGCGCGCTTCGTAGATCAGCTGTTCGCAGTCGGTATCGGCGCGCAGGTGACCTGCCGCGACACTTTTTTCAGCAGCACGGATTAAGGCGCGCTTCCAGGCCAGCACCATCTCGAGCAGGTGATCGCGGATTGGTCCGGGCCGGTCATCGTATTCGACTGCACCGCTGATGTAGATGCAGCCACTGGTGATCTCCCGGCGATGGCGCTCGACCCAGCGCTTGAGCATCATTTGCAGACGCGGCAGGCCGCGCGGCTGCTTCAGGCTCGGGAAGAACACCTCTTCCTCGAAACGCCGATGGTATTCGCGGATCACGGCAATCTGCAGATCCTCGCGCGAGCCAAAGTGCGCAAACACGCCGCTCTTGCTCATTTGCATGCGATCAGCCAGCAGACCGATGGTCAGGCCCTCCAGACCATCACGGCATGCCAGGTCGAGCGCGGCATCGAGGATGGCGGCCCGAGTTTGTTCACCTTTGCGCATAAAGCGGATCTCTGTGCGATTTTCGAACGATCGTACTATTTTGGATCAAAGCGTGGCGAACAGCAAGCTGTCTCGCTCAGGACAGGCCGTCTTCGCCGCCGCGCACACGATCGAGCGCCCGGCGCTCGCGTTTGGTCGGGCGTCCGATGCGCCTGGCAGCGGGCTCGGGCGCCAGGCGCTGCTGCTCGCGGGCAGCTTCACGCGCCAGCATGCTGGCCTCGGTTTCGGCATAGAGCGTCTGCGCCACACCGGCCGGGCCGCGCACGTCGGAGATGAAGCGCACGCGCACGGTCCAGGCGCTCTGGCTGATCCTGATATCGACCAGGTCGTCCTGATGCACTTCCTTGGCCGGTTTCACCCGCTGTGCATTGAGCAGCACACGTCCTGCCTCGATCGCCTGCTGGGCAAGCGAACGCGTCTTGAAGAAGCGCGCTGCCCAAAGCCATTTGTCGAGACGGGTCGACGCCAGAAGCTCGGCGAGCGGGGCTGCCTTCAAGGAATGGCCCGCACCCGGTCGGGCCCCGCCAGGAAGACGCGTTCACCCGGTGCCTGCGAGATGTTCATGGCCCCCGTAAAGGCACCGAATGCCGGCAGCACGCCGACATGCTGGCCCAGCCAGAAACACGGTACGCGCGCGCTCTGGCGCGCCCGCCCGGAGACCAGGTAGCCCGGATGCAGATGTCCTGCCAGCACGTAGCGGTTTTCCACCGCATGCGGGTGATGACGCAGGGCGAACGGACCGACAGCAGTTGGCTCGTCCAGCAGTTCAAAGCCAAGCTCCTTTGGCGGCGCGCCGGCATGCGCATCGTGATTGCCAAGTACCAGCTGCAGCGACAACGCCTGGTGGCGTTGCCGCCACGTGACCAGTTGCTGCTGCACGTCGCCCTGCTGTGCCTCCTTGGCATGCAGGAAGTCGCCCAGAAATGTGATGCGCTCGGGTGCCCAGCGCGCGATCAGTCCATCAAGACGCGCCAGGTTGTCGGCAGTGGTGCCATGCGGCACGAACACGCCACGCGAGCGAAAGGTGTGCGCCTTGCCGAAGTGCGCGTCGGCAATGAACAGGGTGCGTCGCTGAGGCCAGTACAAGGCACGCTCGGGACACAGCGTGACCGTCTCTCCGGCCAGTTCGATGGTGTGCGGCATGAATCCCATTTTATCGCGACGGCGAGCCCCGCGAGTGGCGTGAACCGATCGCGATATTGCTCTCTAGAAACCTGCCACCTCGCCGAGCGCCAATTTGCCGTCATAGAGCATGACGCGGCAGCTCGGATAGCCGCGCGATCTCATGGTCACGGCAAGGCCACCTGGCAAGGTCACTTCCTGACCACTACGCACCATGCGCGGCCGTTTCTCGCCGCGCAGGCGCACGGCGAAGGTGCCGTTGGCGTTGCAGCCGTCGACCTCGACTTCCTCGAGCGCATCGGCGTAACGCTTGGCGGTGGCCGGATCAAGCTTCGCGACATCGGGCGCGGTAACCGGCGCGGCAACGCGCCTTGGGTCATTGGCGAGCGCGATCACCCCGCCTGACGCCGGCTCAGCAGAAGATGTTGCTGCAGCGCTTGGTGACACCGCACTGCTCGCGGCCGCGAGTTGACTCTGCAGCGGTGTCCTGGCGCCCTGGTCTCGATAGTAGAGCAGCCCCGCGACGGCGACCACAACGATGATGAAAATGATCGCGAAGGTTTTCCAAAGACTCATGAGAGAACAGCCGACAGGGAAAGAGCGGCCAAGTGTCCATTTTTTGGTCGCGCGCTGCAAGGCGGTTCACGAAAAATGCAGCCGGGCACGAGGCAGGCGGCGCATGGCCCATGACCCTGGCGCGCCGAGCTCGGATAATTGGCCCCAAACAGGGCCTTTTTCGGCGTTTTGCGATGAT
>CAZZVZ010000285.1:0-2584 GCA_964657655.1 Gammaproteobacteria bacterium
ACATGGCGGTCGACTCCTGGGTCCCTCACAAATTCCGTTACCTGTCGACCCGCCTGGTGACACAGAACGGCATCATGCTGATGGGTGCCGCAGCTCTTGCCATCTTGCTCTGGAGCCGCGGTCAGGTTGATCTGCTGGTGGTGCTCTACTCGATTAACGTGTTCCTCACCTTCTCCCTGTCGCTCGCTGGTCTTTGCATCTACTGGGTCAAGAATCGCAGGTCTGACCGGCGCTGGTGGTATCGCCTGATGCTTTCGGGCATCGGGCTTGTCGTGACACTCGGAATCCTGTGCGTCACTGTGGTCGCCAAATTCTATGAAGGCGGCTGGATTACGGTACTCATCACCAGCATCGTGATTGGCGTTTGCGTCCTGATTCGCAATCACTATCGCGATACCAAGAACAAGATCAAGGCGGTTGACGTTGTGTTCGCCAACCAGCCTTACGGCCACGAGCACCAGTTTCCAAAGCCTGATCCGGAACTGCCAACGGCCGCCTTCATTGTCGGCTCGAGCCGTGGTGGCGGTCTGCATGCGTGGCTCTGGGTGCAGCGCATGTTTCCCGACCACTTCAAGAATTTCGTGTTTATCAACGCGCGTACCGTCGACGCGCACGCCTACGGCGGACAGGAATCGATCGAGCTGCTGCGCACCGACGCCACCGTGTCGCTCAATTACTTTGTCGACTTCTGTCATAGCCACGGCCTGGCTGCCAAGTCCTACCTCGGCTTTGGGACGGACGCCGTCATCGAGGTGAACAAACTGTGCGACGAAGTGCGCCAAGACTTCCCCAACGCGATCTTCTTTACCAGCAAGCTGATCTCCGAGAACGAGAATATCCTGACGCGCATGCTGCACAACCAGGCGACCACCGCGCTGCAGCGCAGGCTGCACCTGAGCGGCATGCAGATGGTCATCTTGCCGATGAAAATATGAAGATGCGCGAAGCGCTGCCAGAACAGCCGTAGACGTTTCTGCGCTCACCTTGGTTCGTGTTCAGCGCTTTTTGCCGGCAATGTCGATCGCACCCGCCGATCTTTCTGCCCTGCCCTGTTCATGAGGCAACACGGAGCGTCCGAGCGTCGCGACATCGAGCGCCTGGCGTTGTCGCTGACGCTTGATCTGCGGCGCATCCTGGACAATGATGAGCGTGAGCCAGACCCGGCATTCGTGAATCAGACGCGACCACCAACGTGAGTCAACCTCTCTACAAGATCATCCCCATTGCCGTGCTGGCTCTGGTGGTGTTCAGCTTCAGGCTCACCGATCTGATCAACAAGCGACCCCACCCGCTCTTGTACGTGGTGCTGGGTGAAGTCTATGTGGCGATGTTTCTCGCCTATGTCATGAAAGCGGGGCCGGCCGCAGTGTGCTCGGTGATGCTGGCTGGAATCACTGCCTCATTCATCGGCGATGACGAAGAACATCCCTCGCCGTTGAAAGTTCTGCTGCTCAGCACAGGCGCGTTCGCGGCAATCATCAAGCTCACAGAAAGCATCGATCCCGAGCATCTGCACCAACTCCTGCTGCTGCTATGGTTTCGGCACGGTTTCACCTCAACCATGTTCAGAGAGCTGATCTGGATCTGCTATTTTGCGATGGCATGGGGGCTCGCGGTATTGCTGAGAACATGCGTATTCAGATTCACCTCGCCTGGCCGAGCAACGCCGCCCAGCGCTCCTCGGGCTTGAGGGGCGCGATACACACGCACGCTGCCACCAGAGCCCGCCGAGCCGGCCGGCCTAAAGGCGATCTGGCTTCAGCCGCGCCATCATCAGGCCATCGATCAATTGCCCGCCACGCATGGCAAAGGACCGCATGCGGCCTTCCTGCTCGAAGCCGAACTTTTTGTAGAGCGTGATGGCGTGCTGATTGTCGGCAAACACCGTCAGCTCAAGCCTGGTGATCTGCATGTAGTTGTCCGCCATGTCGACCAGGGCCGCCATCAATGCCGTGCCGACCTTCTTGTTGTGCCAGTCCTGATGCACGCTCATGCCGATCGAGGCAGCGTGCATGCGCCGGCGCCCGACCTCTGGATGCAGGCCGGCATTGCCCACCACCTGCTGCTCGACTTCTGCCACCAGCATGACGTTGGCATCCTGGGCCGCGAGACGGTCGCGCCATTTTTCGACCGACGGAAACGGCAGCTGCAGCGTACCGCCGAGGACCCCCTCCTGGGCAAAGATCTCGCAAAACGATTCGGCGTCTTGCGGCCTGGCTCTTCTGATCTCAATTTTCGTCATGGTATGCCGATGCATCAGGTGAAGGCTGATTCTGCTTGGGGCGCCAAGCGTTCGGCAAGCCAGGCGGGATTGCGGTCGCCACCTGTGTTGCGCATTGCAAACAATCGTCGATTTGCGATTTCGCCACTTCACAGCACAAATTGACTGCCCGATGATGAATCAAGGACAAATTCATGGCGAATGTTTCGTATCAGGCTCTGGCCAACAACACCGAACCGCGTGCCTGGCGCGCGGGCGATGGCGTCGGATTCAGGCTGCGGGTCGGAAGCGAACGCTTTGAATGTCGCGTGACCAGTGAGGTGCTGGCCGGCTTCGAATTCGCCGCCAACGACGATTTCGACT
>CAZZVZ010000285.1:2594-4836 GCA_964657655.1 Gammaproteobacteria bacterium
ACCTGAAGCACAGCGACCGGATCGACGATGTGGCCCGCGGGTTGATCGCCCTCGGCTTGCGCGGACCTCGCCTTGCGGTCCGTCTTCAACACTTCATGGACTAGCAACGTGGACCTGATACCTCGACCAGAACTACACGGCGAAATGCTGTTACGCCACTGCGAGCCGTTCGCCACGCCTCGCGGGGTGATCTTCGAGGTGCCGTTTCATGCAGACAACCTGCAGTGCCTCGTGACGCGCGAAGCGTTGCAGGCGGTCGACATCCTGCGCACCATCCAGTTCGATTATGTGGGTGCCTTCCGCCGCCATCGGCGCCTGATCGAGGCGCGTGCGGTGCTGCTGGCCGCGATGGGACTGCGCGGTTCACGCCTGGTGGTCAGGACCCATCACCTGGCCGAAGCCGAATTGCTCGGCGCCGTTCCGACCACCTAGAACGCCAGCCCTAGAAGCCGATGCGCTGGCGTTTGGCCTGGCGATCGCCTTCCACGTCGCAAACTGCGATCGCATCGCGCCCGGCCAGGCGGGCATTGCCAAATCCGGTCATGATGATGCGACGCATTTCACGTGGTGCAGCCCGGGCAATGCGTTCCAGAACTTCACCCTCGAGATGCTCCGCAAACCACGCACCCCATGCGTGGCTGGCACGCACATCGGTGTAGATCGACTGCGCGATGCGGCAGGCGCCTTCGAAATCGGGTTCCGAGATCTCGTACACGTTCATGCGATTGAGAATCGGTTCCGGGATATAGCGCGCATCGTTGGCGGTGGCAATCCACACCACATCACCCGCATCGATGGGCACTTCAGCGAACTCATCAATGAATTCCCGCGCCGTGTCATGTTCCAGCAGCGAATAGAGCGCGCCAAGCGGATCGTACTGGGTGTCGCCGCCGGCCTTGTCAATTTCGTCGACCACCATCACCGGATTGGCGTAGTCACCGTGCACGAGCGTATCGAACACCTTGCCGGGCTTGGCGTTCTTCCACTGGGAAGATGCGCCGGACAGCACCCAGCCTGCAGTCAGCGATGACATCGCCATGAATCCGTAGCCGGTGCCAAGCATCTGTGCGAGGCGGCGCGCGAAATGGGTCTTGCCGATGCCAGGGTCTCCGAGCAGCAGCATCGGCGCCAGTTCGAGCCGGTCGTCGCTGCCGGTGCAAAGCGCCAGCTGACGTTTGATATCGTTGAGCGGTTCGCTGAAGTTTGGCAGGTCGTCATAGAGACGATCCATTTCAGGCAGCGACGAGGGCTTGACCGAGAATCTGAGGCCACCGGCCTTGAGCATTTTCTCGTAGGTGGTGCGCAACGCATCGCTGGCGTTGTCTGAGAGGTCTGCCAGCGCGTGTTCGACATCACGCGGCGCGTAAACCTGTTTGAACGCTGCAACGGAGATGGGACCTGCCCCTGCACTACCCGACGCATTCATAGACCGACCTTTCGAGCAATCCCGACAGTCGATCCGAAGCAATCAGCGTGCCATTACCTGCTGCTACGGATGCGCTGCCGACGCGCCGGCCAACTGATTGTTGGGCGAAACAAACGCCAACGGCTCGGCGAGTTGACGGTCATCCCAACCACCGCCCAACGATTTCACTAACTGTACGTTATAAACGACCCGCTCGGAAAGTAGGTTGACGAGTGAGCGTTGGTTTGACAACAACGTGGTCTGCGCTGTGATCACATCGGTATAGGCGATGGTGCCGGCCTTGTAGCGATTGAGCTGCAGGTCCACCGCCTTCTGAGCCAGCCTCACCGCATCGGTTTGCAGTGCATACTCATTCTCAAGAACGCGCAGCCCCGCCAGATTGTCTTCCACGTTCTGGAACGCGGTCAAAACCGTTTGACGGTAATTGGCCACGTTGGCGTCATACACCGCACGGGCTGCATCGAGCTGACCGCCGCGCGCGCCGCCGTCGAACAGAGTCCCGGCCAGCGAAGCGCCGACCGACCAGACCCGTGCGGGCGCGCTGAACAGACTGTAGATTTGCGGCGCCGAGATACCACCCGAGGCTGAAAGTGACAAATTTGGGTAGTAGGCCGCCGTGGCGACACCGATCTCGATAGTAATCCGACATGCCTTCCCAGGGGATGATGGCTGCGAGACCTTTTGGTCTGCGTGCTGCTACACGCCATTGACTTCCTACTTCTCATTAGACTAGATACGAAGGAAACGAGGGGCACGAACCAGCATAGTAGCTTATTCCTAGCAAGCCAACCTTCCCAGATGACCATGACTGTTCAG
>CAZZVZ010000286.1:0-4835 GCA_964657655.1 Gammaproteobacteria bacterium
GCAAGAGCTGACCGGAGCCAGCTGGATCGACGTCTGCCAGGTCACGCCGCCTGACATCAGCAGCGCGCCGCCGCGACCGGCAGACGCGCCGGGCTAGAGCTGCGCGGGGCTAGCGCCTGCCGCCACCGCCACCACCATGCCCCCCACCGCCAGCGCCACGGGCCCCTGAAGGAATGGACGGCGGAGCGCCGCCCGGCGCGGCGTGGAACGAGCGCGGCCCGGGGGCACCTCCGCCACCATGCCAGTCGCCATGACCACGATAGGGGCCGACGTTGTAGCCGGCATCCCAGCCGCCATACACAACGCCGTACGGTTCGTAGTAGTCAACCCCAACAGGGCCACCGTAACCGTAGCCAGGACCGGCATCGACGGCGCAGCCGGCAAGCATCAGGCCGGCCACCAGCGCGAGGCTTCTGAGGCCGACGATCCGTCTTGCAAGCACATTCGAGACGGGCCTCATTTCGCGACTCCTGCGGCTGCAGTTTCTGCTTCATCCCATTCCATCAGGCCAAAAGGCGCACCTGTGGTGTCAGCGACCACCGCCAGTCTGCCGCCGTGCCGGTCCGGATGCGGCTCGACCAGCACCTTGCCGCCCAAAGCCTGCACGCGGCGCGCTGCTGCTGCTGCATCTTGCACACGCACAAAATTGAGCCAGTGGGGATGGATGTTGGGCACGTGCGCCGGCAGCGGATTGGCGCTGGCGCGCGAGAACTGGTCGGATGCAAGGATCAGATGCAGGTTCGAGCCTTCACCTGGCAACTCGTATACGTCGTAGTTGAACAGGGTCTGGTAGAACGCTGCGTCGCGATCGGGGTCAGCTGCGACCAGCGAGCTCCAGATCCATTCACCAGGCGCAGCCAGATAGTCTTGCGGGTCACCGCTTTGTGAGGTGATCATGCCAAACACCGCGCCCTGCGGATCGGCATAGATTGCTTCCTTGCCACGCCCTGCCACCACGTGTGGCGCGAGCAACTGCTTTGCACCATTGTTCAGCGCCGCCGCGGCACTGGCGTCGACGTTGGGCGTTGACATGAAGCTGATCCAGCTCGGCTGGCGCTGCACGCCCGGGTTGAGCTTGAGTTCGACCACGCCTGCAACCGGCTGGTCGCCAAGATAGGCCTGACTGTAGGTGGCATTCGGGCCAAGTGGAGTGTCCTTGAAGGTCCAGCCGAACAGGCCGCCGTAGAACGCCTTCGCTGCCGCGAGATCCGGTGTCACCAGTTCGACCAACACCACCTTGCCGGTGTGACGCTCCTGTGAGGGCGGATCGGCCAGCGCGGGCAGCGCGGTTTGCGCGTGGCCCGCCAGCGGACTCATCAGTCCGATGACAACGGCGCTGGCGAGCGCGCTGCGGGCAAAGCGCATGGCAGACCAGGCAGGCGAGCGCGGCCTGAACGAGAAATGGCGCATGAGTGACTCCTTGAAACAGCGCCCGCTGATGGACGGGTGGCCCTGCGGCGCTGTGCTCGAGCTGACGCCCGACGCACCATAGCCAGCAAGCCCCATGCCCCGGACTAGAGGCGCAGTTCCAGGCGTACTGCGGCAAGCGTGGTGGTCTTGCCGTTGGTCAGGACACTTTGTGTCTGACCACCTTGAATGGTGGTGGTGCCGGTGACGTAATTGACCGGCAGCGCGTTGGTCAAGGAGAAACGCAGCTTGGTGTCGGGATCGATGGTCCACAACGCGTACATGTCGATCTGGCGCCGCAGCCCGAACGAGGTGCTCTGGATGTCAGTCGACTGGATGGTAAAGGGTGGTGTCCAGCTGACATTGCCGCCGATTTTTAAAGGGGCTGACTTCAAGGTGTAGTCACCGCCCAGATTGGCAATCATGTTGGGCTGCTGATCGATACGGTTGTTCGGACCGAACACGCTGTTCACGTGCGAGCGGAACAGGCTCATGTTGGCATTGAGGAAGATCGGCCAAAGACCGATGCCGAGGGTGTCAAGGCTGAACTTGGCGTCAGCCTCGATGCCTTGTGTGGTCGCATCGCCAAAGTTGACCGGCTGCGACACGTAGCGCTGTACCGGGGAGTAAAGCACTGACTGCAGCGTGATGACATTGCGGATCAGGTCGTGAATGCTGCGATCAAAGGCGCTGATCGACACCACCCCACCTGAGAAATCATAGTGCTCGAGCGCGATATCGAGTCCGGTTGCAAGCTCAGGCTTGAGGTTCGGATTGCCTTCCGTGTCAGCGGCCGAGGCAACGTTTTGCTGGTTGACTGGATAGAGCGTGTTGACGGTTGGTAATGCGATCAGGTTCTGAAGGCTGGGCGTGCGATAGCTGCGCGTCAGGCTGATGCGCAGCTGGTCGCGACTCGGTTCGTCAAAGCGCCAGACCACGTGTGCGAGCGGTGTGATGACCTCGCTGTTGTTATCGACCGAGAACGCCATGTTGTCGCTGGTGGTGCGAATGTCCTCGGCACGGATGCCGGCGTCGGCCGCCCAGTGTTCGATTGGCTGCCAGTCATCTTGTAGATAGAGTGCGGTGCGCAGCACGGACGCATCCACATCGCTGCCGAAGGCAGCCAGCAGCGGGACCCCGTTCTGGTTGGTCTGGGCTGCCTCGACGCGCTGCAGGTCCTCGACTTCGCCGCCGCCCACCAGATCGTGGCCGTTGTCCAGGTGATCGGTGAGCTTGGCGCTCAACTGCCAGGACCGATCGTGGATGTCGGTGGTGGCGTCTTGCGTCAGAACGTGGCCGCCTGCGGCGTTGAACTGGTTGAGCAGCGCGGCTGAACTGGAGGTGAAGCCACCCGCCGAGCCATGCACCTCGAGCTTCATGCCTTCGCTGAGCTGCTTGTTCCATTGCAGTTGCACCCTTCCGAGCGCCTGCTGCGACTCCCCAATGCTCAAGCTGGTGGCGTACTGCTCAGGGGTACTGCCGACCGACTGGTTCAGCTGACCGTCAATCTGCGTCAGCGTCTTTGACAGGGTGAAAAACGGCTGGACGATGAACTGTTCGCCGGGTGCGAGCTGATACTGCAAGCGCGAGGTAAAGTGGACGTTGTCGCGCCGATCGCTCTGATTGGTCTCGCCTTCCTGGTCAAGGATGGTGGCGCCCGTGGCCGTATCCGTAAACAGTCGCCGGGTATTGGTCTGGGTCAGGAAGTTGGTTTGCGCGACAGACAGGGTCACGTTGTAGGTGCCCTTGTCACCCAGCACGTCGTTGCGCACCCAGGAGACATTGGACTGGCCACGGCCGACCTCGTCGCTCAGCTGCAAGCGCACCTCGTTGATGCGGGTGCGCAATGCCTCGCGCAGCACGATATTGATGGTGCCGGCGATGGCGCGCGCGCCGGTCTCGGCGGTCGGCGCACGATAGATCTCGATGCGTTCAACCTGGTCGGGCACCAGCTGATCAATCGAGAATCCAGGCGGAACACGCTCGCCGTTGATCAGGATCTGGGTGTAGCCGTGGCCCATGCCGCGCATCACGATCGAGCCACCGCGGCGCGCTCGTCCCACGATCGAGACGCTTGGCAGGCGCTTTAGCACTTCGTCGAGTGTCGAGTCTCCAAAACGTTCGATCTCCTCACGCCCCACGACAATCTTGGCAGCGGTCGACTCGCGCCGCTTGTCGGCATCGCTCTTGACCCCGATCACCTGGCCCCGGTCGAGGTTTTGTGTATCACTGTCGTTGGCATCAGCAGCAGGCGGCGCAGCGGCATTGGGGTTCCTGCTGCGGCGCGGGCGCAAACCGGCAGGCGCGGCCGGAGCAGGTGCCGCCTGCTCCGCGGCGGCGCCATCGACGGGTGGGCTGACCGATGTTGTGCCTGGTGTTGCGGCTGGAGCCGATCCCGCAGGTGGCGCTGAAGTCGACCCGGCCGGTGGTGCCGGTGCCGGCGCCTGTCCGGAGAGCGATCCGGCATCTTGCGCCAGCGCAGGGTGGCACGCCACGGCACTGAGCAACCCCGTCGCCAGCAGCGCGCGCGCCATGCGCATCGGCCCGGGCGCGATGGCGCAGCTGCCAGCAGATGGGCTGGTGGCGCGCGTCTGAGTCAGGCGCAGTCCATCAAGTCGGTCATCGAGCAAGTGCAAATCGCCAGTTCCAGGTGAGTCGCCGTCTCACCATGAGACGACACGCAGGGATTCTCTGGCAAATGTCTTGCATAACAGTCACGCGCCAGCCGACCGCTGTCATCAAATCTCACCAAGCCGCTTGCAACAACACCTTGGTCGCCAGTCGCCACGTCAGGCCGACTCGGCGCGATGCGCGATCACCAGGGCGGCAAGGCTCTCGAAGCGGAAATCGTAGCCAGGCGGCGGGTCGACCCGCGGCGTGGCACCCGCCCCCGGGTTCGCGTGGCGACGATCGATCCAGGCAGACGCGAGGCCGAGCTGGTTGGCGGGCCGATGATCGTGATAGAGACTTTGCGCCACGTGCAGGAGCTGGTGCATGGGACACGCAAGCTCGTCTTCGACATGCTCGATCAGGTAGCTGAAGTTGCGCAGCGCCGGTTTGTAGCTGCCGATTTCTTCTGCGGTGTAGACGGCGTCGAACACGACGCCAAGGTGCCGGCCGGTGGCCGCAAATGATTGACGGTCGACGTTGGACAGGATCACCAGACGGTAGTGCTGTTTCAGGTAGCGCAGCGCCGCAAGCGTATCGGCAAACGGCGGCCAGTCGCCGACCGAGGCGCCGAACAGGGAAGCTTCCCGCGGATCGACCGCCACGTCCCACGCGCGAGCGAGACGCATATAGACCTGAGCCAGCAGTTCGGCGTAGCGCATGCCGGGCGTCTCGTGCTCCAAAAGCGCTTCCAAGCGGGCGAAGCTTTCGAGCAGCTCATCTGCCCCTGCCCCATGGCCTGACATTTTGGCGCGCGCCGC
>CAZZVZ010000287.1:0-587 GCA_964657655.1 Gammaproteobacteria bacterium
GGGGCGATTGTTGCCACAGGGACGCGCCTCGAGAAAATTCATATTGAGGCCAACCTGCGTCTCAACGACTGGGATGATCGTGTCACCGAGCAGTCCCTGGCCGAAACGCACCAGGCCGGATCGGTGATGGAACGCCTGACCGTGTTGTGGCGCCTCGCTTCGCAACTTCACGCCAAGCGCCAGGAGGCGCGCGTCGCCGCAGGGCTCAAGCCCGAGGTACGCAACCGCCCCGACTACAACTTCTACATCGATGATGCAGGTGGTATTGCGATCTCCGAGCGACGCCGCGATGCACCGCTCGATCGCCTGGTCGCAGAACTGATGATCCTGGCCAACAGCACCTGGGGTGCGTTACTGGCCCAGCACGGCGTGGTCGGCATCTATCGCGGCCAGCAGGGCTTTGGTCCTGCAGGGCGGGTGCGCATGGTCGCGCATGCCATGCCGCATCAGGGCTTGGGTGTGGCCCAGTATGCGTGGAGCACCTCGCCACTGCGGCGCTATGTCGATCTGTTCAACCAGTGGCAGATCCTCTCGGCCATCGGCGCGCTGCCGCTTTCGTTCGAGCAGAACGACGCGGAGGTTTTCGT
>CAZZVZ010000287.1:597-4834 GCA_964657655.1 Gammaproteobacteria bacterium
GCTCAATGTCACGCGGCCCGAGCTAGTGATCAAGGCCTATCAGGCCTACGCCGATCATCAGAGTCTGATGGAGCGTTTCTGGTGTTTGCGCTGGGTCGAACAGCAGGGCAGGGATTTGCTCGACGCCCGCCTGCAGCGTGACGATACGGTGGTGTTGAGCGAAATCCCGCTGACGCTGCGCATCGCTCCGCTCGCCAACCTGGCGCGGGGGACTTCGCTCGAAGTCCAGGTGCGCGCCATCGATCTGGTCGATCTGACGGCCGAAACGCAGGTGCTCGCCATCATCGAGGAAGTCGACGCCGACGAGATGGGCGACGAAGAGGATGAGCCGATTGCTGGTCTGGGCGCGTCAAACGCACCAAGTGCGGTCGCCACCTAGTTGTTTCGCAGGAAGCCTGGCGATGAAATTTTGCCGCTAAAGCTCGGTCCTGCGCGTGCTTTTGCGTACAATTCCGGGGACGCCTTCCAAAGAGGCGCGAACTTCTGCTGAGACCGAGTGACCACAGCGCATCGCCGCCCCAATTCCGCCAGTGATTCAATCATCATCACGGCGATTGCTCTCTCCGTCGCCGCGCATGCACTGCTGCTTGCGGTGCACTTCGCCGACCCCTCGACCATCCGTTTCAAGCCGAGTGATGACAACCTCGAGATCGTGCTGGTCAATTCGAAAGCCAAGGTCAAGCCGGTCAAGCCGACTGCACTTGCACAAAACGATACCAATGGCGGTGGCGAACACGACCAGGGCCGCGTGACCTCCAATCTGGCTGCATCGCCGGTGGCCAGCGAAGGCGATGTGCTGCAGCAGTCGCAAAACGCGGTGGCGCGTCTGGAAGAAGAGCAGCGTCAGTTGCTGACTCAGGCGAAACTCACGCCGATCGTGGTCGATCCGACCAGCCGCACCTCGGCCGATGGCCAGACCAATGCTGCTGACAGCATCGAAGCGCAGAATCTAATCGCCGAAATCCGGCGCATGGAAGCACAGATCGAAAAAGAGAACACCGATTACAACGCGCGCCCGAAACGCGGCTACATCGGTCCGAATACCAAGGGCGTCACGTTTGCGACCTATTACAAGGAATGGCAGGAACGCATCGAACGCATCGGTACCCTGGAATACCCACCAGAAGCCAAGGGCAAGATGTATGGCGACCTGGTGCTGGACGTCACGCTCAACCCCGATGGCACCATTTATCGTGACGAGATCAAGATCATGCGTGGCTCCGGTTGGCCGATTCTAGACAAGGCGGCCATCAGTTTCGTGCGCAAGGGCGCACCGTATCACCCGTTTCCGGCTGAGATGAGACGCGACTACAACGTCTACGAAATCGTCAGCAAGTTCAGCTTTAGCAAGGGCGATGGATTTGCAGCCAAAGGCGATCAGCATTAACGGGTCCGCTGTGCGCCGCGAAACGCCGCTGCCTGCAGGTGGCTGAGCCGCTGCAATTCGCGGTCATCGGCCATCCGATCGCCCATAGCCGCTCCCCGGAGATTCACGCCGCGTTTGCCCGTCAGTTGGGTATCAGTCTGGAGTATCGGCGAATCGACGCAGCGCCCGAGGCATTCGCGGGCCGCGTGCACGACTTTTTTGCGCAAGGCGGGCGCGGCATGAATGTCACGCTTCCCTATAAAGAAGTCGCTTTTGGCATGTGTCAAGCGCACTCGATGAGAGCGGTGCACGCGCACGCCGTCAACACCTTGCAGTTCGATGGCCGGATGCTGAGCGGCGACAACACCGATGGTGCGGGTCTGGTGCGCGACCTGGAACGCATCGCCCGACCGCTCGGCAAGAGCTTGCGCGAGCAACGCATTTTGATGGTCGGTGCCGGGGGCGCCGCACGTGGATGTGTGGCGCCACTGGTCCTGGCAGGCATTGCTTCGGTCTGCATCGCGGCCCGCGATTCAACCCGCGCCGCTGCGCTTGCCCGCGCCTTTCATCCTGGCTTGAGTGAAACGCCCGTGCTGGCGCTCGACCAGGACGACGCATTGGGTTTTGACATCGTCATCAATGCCACCTCGGCCGGTTTGAGCGGGAGCGCTCCCTTCTTGAAGGACGCATGGCTGACGAGCGCCTGGCTCGCCTACGACCTCGGCTATCCGCATGGCGGACAGGCCAGTACGCCGTTTCTTGAGCATTGCAGACAGCATGGTGTGGTCAACCGCGCCGACGGGCTTGGCATGCTGGTCGAGCAGGCGGCCGAATCATTTTCGGTGTGGCATGGTTGGCGTCCTGAAACACAGCCCGTGCTCGCCATGCTGCGCGGCGCAGCCCAATGAGGTCGGTACTGCGCGTCGTCGGGCGGGTGGTGCTGGTGCTGCTGCTGGTGGTGCTGGCCGTGCAGCTCTATTTTTTTTGCATGTGTGGCTGGTATCGCTGGCACAACCCGGGCGTGACAAGCTTCATGCGGCATTCGCTCGCTGCGGCACGCGAGACCGAGCCGAACGTCAGGCTGCAGCAAAACTGGGTGCCGCTCTCGCGCATCTCCGAGAATCTCAGAGCAGCCGTGATCACCTCTGAAGATGCCCGTTTCGTGGAGCACGAGGGTGTCGACTGGGACGCGATCGAGAAGGCTTACCAGAACAACAAGAAGACCGGCAAGAAGATCAAGGGAGGCTCGACCATCACCCAGCAACTGGCCAAGAATCTGTTCTTGTCGGGCGAGCGCAGTTACGTGCGCAAAGGTCAGGAACTGGTGATCACCTACATGCTTGAGTTCTGGCTCGACAAGGCGCGGATTCTCGAGCTCTACCTCAATGTGGTCGAGTGGGGCAACGGTGTGTTTGGCGCCGACGCCGCAGCACAGCACTACTATGGCATTCCGGCCGCGCGCCTTTCCGTGGAGCAGTCTGCACGGCTTGCGGCCATGCTGCCAAACCCGCGCCACTTCGACCGCGACCGCAACAGTGCCTACCTGGGCCAGCGCGCCGCGCACATCGAGCACTGGATGCCTGACGCTGATCTGCCGTGAGCCCTTCTGGCGAACGCTTTCGGGCCTATGCCCTGTTGCTGTGCGGCATGTCGGTGGTCGGCAGCTATGTCGCCTTCTCGAAAGTCATCGTCGCGGTGATGCCGATCTATCTGCTCGCGATGCTGCGCTTTGCGATTGCCGCGGTGGTGATGCTGCCGCTCACCTTTCCGGCCGGCAGCCTGGCGCTCATCCGGCGTAATGCCGCGACCCTGTTCTTCCAGTCGTTCTTCGGCAATTTCCTGTTCTCGATTTTCATGCTGTCGGGCATCGCGCGAACCTCGGCGACCGCCGCGGGCCTCATCATGAGCACCCTGCCGGCTGTGGTCGCGCTGATGTCGGCTGTGACATTGCGCGAGCGGGTCACCTGGCGCACCGCGGCGGCCGTCGTGCTCGCGGTGGTCGGTGTCGCATCGCTCACGCTCAGTCATGGCGACGACAGCGGGCGTGCGACCTCAGCCCTTGGCAATCTGCTGGTGTTTGGTGCCGTTCTTTGCGAAGCCGCATACGTCGTCATCGGCAAGCGCCTGACCAGCGCTCTGGTGACGCCCATGCAGATTTCGGCCTGGATGAACATCATTGGACTCATGCTGGTGCTGCCGTTCGGGCTCTGGCAGGCGAGCAGTTTTCAATTCCATACCGTGCCTGCGCCGATCTGGGGACTGGTGGTGCTCTACGCCATCTGCGCCAGCTGGATCTCGACCTGGTTGTGGCTGTCGGGCCTGCGCGTGGTACCGGCAAGCCAGGCCGGGGTCTTCACGGTTGCCCTGCCGATCGCCGCGGCGCTGATCGGTGTGGTGTTCTTGAGCGAAAAGATTACAGCGGGGCAGCTGTTCGCGTTCTTTTGTGCGGCGCTTGGCATCGTACTTGTCACGCTTGGCTCGAGGCGCGAGCCCATGATCGGCGAGGCCAGTGGGCAGCCCGGTCAACCACCGAGTAAACCTCAGGCGATCGACAGACCCAGGTGACAGGCACTGCAGCCACGCTCCGTCTCAACCTGCAAGGTCACGTGGCTGAGCTTGAATCGCTGGTCCAGTTGATGGGCCAGATTGGCGATGAATCGGTCGCCCGGATGACCCGCTGGCATCACCAGATGAGCGGTCATGGCGTTTTCTGCAGTGCTCATGGCCCAGATGTGCAGATCGTGGGCTCCGGCCACGCCTGGCTGGTCGAGCAGGAAGACCTCGACTGCATTGCAGTCGATTGATTCGGGAACGCCTTGCAGCACCAGGCGCAGCGACTCGCCCAGCAGTTTGAAGGTCGACAGCAAAATG
>CAZZVZ010000288.1:0-4827 GCA_964657655.1 Gammaproteobacteria bacterium
AAAGAAGATCGACTCGGCGACCTGGACATCCTGCTGGTTGACGTGGGTGATGCTGGTGACAAGACGGGTCTGGTAGGGATCGCTCCAGAAGCGGCGCGCGGTCATGCCGGATCTGGCGCGTCGAGCGCTGTCACATGCCGGGCGGAGTCATCGGCACTGGTGTCGATGGTACGCGCGAGCAACGACAGCCGGCGTGCCTGCTCGCCGATGATGTCAAGGCGTCGCGTCAGAGCCGCGTGCGGATCGGCCAGCTGCTGCATGATCTGCGGCGTGGCTCGCTCGTCAGGCATCGAAGGGGAGACGCCGTCCTGGAGCTTTGGCTGATCGATTGCACGGGTGAGCTGCTGCGCGGTCTCGGCCAGCCGCAAGGACACGTGCTGACTGTAGCTGTCGCTGTCTTCGTTCTCGAGGAACAGCCTGAGCGCTGCCATGTTCGAGGCACAGCTGTAACTGGTGGTGATGAAATCATTGATCGGTGCTACGGCCCGCTGCTGGGCACGCGGCTCGAGCAGCATGCGGCGAAACGCGGCTGAGGTGAGGGCGATGCTGTCGAACAGATTTTTTCTGGCAAGCCGGTACTGCACGTCCGGCGTGTCGGCTGCGCTCACCACCGTGACATAACGTGCATGCGCCTTGAGCAGATCGGCGATCAGTCTCTTCATGCTCAGGTGTTCCCAGCTCGGCAGCACAAAGCTGGCAGCGAACGCGAGCGCTGCGCCAACCAGCGTATCGATCAGCCGTTCGTCGATGGCAAACGGTGCGCCTGGATTGATGAAGTGGACCTGCAGCACGGCCATGACGCAGGCTGCGGCTGCGGTATAGCGGTATTTGATGGTGGCAAACGCGTGCGCCACGCCCAGCGCGAACAGCATCACCACCACTTCGAAGCGGTAGCCCGGCTGGAAGTGAAGAATGCCGGCGATGAACAGGCATCCCAGCAGGGTGCCCAGGATGCGGTCGTTCCTGCGTTGCCGGGTGACGCTGTAGTTGGCGCGCAAGATGACGGCAACCGTCAGCAGAATCCAGTAGCTGTGGGTCGCATACGGCAGGATACGCGACAGCGCGAAGCCGACCGACATGGCAAGCGTCAGGCGTACCGAGAAGCGAAACACCGGCGACGCGATGCGCAGCTCCTGCCACATCAGACCCGGGGGGAAACTCATGTTCGACAGGAAAGGCAGCAGCGCCAGACCTTCCGGCAACGGCGTCTCCCCTGGCTTGGCGTGCACCAGCACACGCAGCTGATCAATCAGCCCGATGGCTGCCACCAAACGCGCGTAGACGCCATCGAGCGCATCGAGTGCGATGCGCTGTTCGCCTTCCGGACGGGCCGCAGCGAGGCGCGCCAGTTCATGCTCGATGGCGATCAGCTCGGCCTTGTAGATCACGGCCTTCCTGGCATCGCGGCCGCGCAGCACGGCGTAGCCGATGCTGCGCAGATCAATGGCCGATTTCCTGATCAGGTCGCGCAGCAGCATGGTGACATCGGCATCGCCGAACTGGGCGTGGATCGACGCATAGTTGGTGTGGCTTGAGAACACCCGTTCGGAGATGTCCAGTGCGCCGATCAGGATGGTCGCGAGGCGCACATGGCGCGCACGCTTTAAGTGGCGAAACACCAGGTCGCGCGCCACCTGCTGCTTTTCCACCAGGTTGACCTGTTCGGCCACCAGCGCTGCGTAGCACTGGTTGATGTCCGCATCGCTCTCGAAAAAAGCCGACTTGGCTTCGAGATAGTTGGCTAGTTCATAGATCGATTCGGCCAGTGCCTGGTGCTTGGATCGGTAGCGTAATGCCGAGGCCATCAGCATGGCGTACAGCGCATACAGCAGCGCGCCGCTGCCGAAATGCAGCGCGTGCTCGACCTCGCTGCCAGGAATCTTGGGGCTGCCCACACCGATCACCAGCGCGAACAGGCAGGCAAAGCTCAGGGCCTGCGCCTTCTTGCCGAAGGCGTTGAGCATGGCGCCGAAGAAACTGATCGGGATGACCGCCAGAAATTCCAGCCACGGGTTGAGGCGCGCGTAGCTAAAGACGAAGCCGATCAGCGTGGTGAACAGCGCCGCGCTTGCGAGCTGCAGGAACTTGAGCCGGACCGGCCCCGGGAAATCGACCACGCTCACGCAGATGGCACCCGATGCAGCAGTCGCTGCAACCGGCGCACCAAACATGGTGCCAATGCCCAGCGAGACCAGCCCGACACCGATCGCGACTTCAACGCCGTTGGTGATGTACTGGCTAAAGAACAGTTGCTTGAACTGGTTGGAAGCCATGGCGTTGTAAGCGGCGCGCGCAGCGCTCAGACGCCTGTCACTTCGATGCGCGCAAACGGCACGCATCACCGCTCGCCTCGCGCCGGACACTGACTTCGGCGACCGGCACAGATGTCTCGAAGGCACGCCACAGGTAGCTGCACAGATTCTCGAGCGTCGGCTTGCCGAGGCCCTCGACTTCGTTGAGATAGTGATGATCCAGGGTCGCGCGGACCCGCTCGACCACGCCACGCAGCTGGCCCAGGTCGCACACCATGCCGGTGTTGGGATCAGGCTCGCCTTCGATGGCGATTTCAGCAAGATAGGTGTGGCCATGCACGCGCCGGCTGCCGGCTGTGTCGATCTCGCGTTCCAGCGTATGTGCCGCTTCGAAATAAAAGCGCTGGGTCAGTTGATGGGTCATGGCCTCGGTGCAGGTAGACAGGTTTTGAAACACAGTTGCTTCACGGAATGCCGATCACCTTGTGGGTCTGGACACTCAGACGCCAGTGCGGGTTCTCGCTGACGTACGCCACTGCATCGGCGGTGTTGGCCTGGCGTAAAGGCCCGTCCATCGGCTGCAGGAAATAGTGTTCGAAGCCGTGCTGCGCCACCTGATCGGGCAACAGCTGCGGCTGCGGATAGACCAGCTTCAATTCATTGCCGCGGCGCTGCACCCAGGGCGCGCCTGCCTTTGGGCTGACGCAGATCCAGTCGACGCCTGCCGGGACTTCGAGCGTGCCATTGGTCTCGATGGCAATTTCGAACCCTTCTTGGTGCAGCGCTTGGATCAGTGCTGCATCGAGCTGCAGCAGCGGCTCGCCACCGGTGCACACCACGTAGCGGCGGGCGCGCCCGGCTCCCCATTTTGCCGCGATGCGCAGCGCCAGTGCCTGCGCATTTTCGAACTTGCCACCGCCCACGCCGTCGGTGCCGACAAACTCGGTATCGCAGAACTGGCACACGGCGCTGCTGCGATCGCTCTCGCGCCCGCTCCAGAGGTTGCAGCCCGCAAAGCGACAGAACACCGCCGCGCGGCCGCTCTGCGCGCCCTCGCCCTGCAGTGTTTTGAAGATTTCCTTGACAGCGTAAGTCATGACTTTTCGAGTGCGCCAAAGGCGCAACCCGTCATGATAACGCAGGGGCTAGCCGGGTTCAGGCGACCGAGCCTGTTGCAGCATCTGGGCAAAACGCAGCGCGAAGGTGTGCACGTCGCCAGGCCAGCGCGCCGAGACATAGTTGCCGTCGACCACTACATGGGCAGGCCATGTGCGCTGGCCAGCATCACGAAACAGCCCGCTGGATTTGCAAAGCCACGGCCACAGGCCGGGGGTTGGCAAAATGAAGTCCGACGGCTGCGCCAGTAGCGCCGTCACCTCGGCCTGGACGCTTCTCGCGCCAGCAGGTTCACCCTGCACTTCGCGGTAGGTGCGGTAATAGTCCGGATCCCAGACGCGTCCGAAAAAGCGCGTCACCAGCCACGCGCTGCGTTCCATCGCCCAGGGCAGCGCGGTCGTCTTCCTGCCCCACAGTACGGAGCGTGAACTGCCCGGGAACTGGCTGCGTGCCGCCAGCACCACACCATGGCAGATGGCAGCCACGGGCTTGCCCGAGGCGAAGAACTGGCCGACCAGGCGCTGCAGGGGCACGCTTTCCAGGTAGGCGCGCATGCCGCGAGCGCGATGGCCTCCGGGCAGAAGCAAGCCATCGAACTGGTCGACCGAGAGGGCCTCGTAACACAGCGGCTTGTTGAACCACCGGTCTTGGCACAGGTCCCGATATGCGTCGCGCGCGTCACGGTTGGCGCGCAGCAGGCGGCCCAGCAGCGTGACCTGTCGCAACCACGGCAGCCTGCCCCAGGGATCGAGCTCCCGGCCCGTGAGCATCACATCGTCGGCCTGGCTTGCTCCTCCATCGGGCGTCGCGAAGCGCACTTCGACGCCGGCCTTGCACAGCACCTGCCAGGACACAGCGACCTCGCTAGGATCAAAGTCGCGATCGGGAAGGGGGATGATGACCTGCATGGCGGGACCAACCAAAACCGCTGGATGAAAGGCGCCCGTCTGGCGCGCGGCAGCGCCCGCGCGCCCCCTCGGTCGAGTTCAGTGGCGCTGCATCAGCAGCGCGAGCGATAGCCAAGGATGCGAGCCGGCGCCATCAGCAGCGCTTCGGCCAGGGCCAGCATGGCACTCAGCACCAGCCCGATGATGCCAAACGGAATGGCAAGCAGCAGCACGACTGGCATGGCGATGAGAACCAGCAGCGCCAGCGGCCAGGCAAACACCCAGAGCAGACACCAAAGTAACAGCAGAGTAAGCAGACGCATGGCGTTCTTTCAAGTGGTGAATCAGTCACCTCATTTTGGTCATTGACCCGGTTCTTGAAAGGCTTGAGCGACGAACTGCCGAGCGCGACGCCCAGGATGCATTTTCAGGCGTTTTTCGGCGTGCTTCAGGCGCTGGCAGGCTGCAGGTCCCGCGCCGTTCTGCGTGGATGGCTCTCCGGCAGGAGAAACATGGCCACCAGGCTCAGCACGCTGATCGCCATCACGTAGAGCGCTGGCGCCAGCGGATTC
>CAZZVZ010000289.1:0-4814 GCA_964657655.1 Gammaproteobacteria bacterium
CCAATCCCAGTGCCAACGGCGGACTGCTGCTGAAAGATCTCAACCTGCCCGACTATCGCGCCTACGCAGCCGAGGTCAAGCGCGCGGGTGCTGCGGGAATTGGCGATACGCGCGTGCTTGGACCGTTTCTACGCGACGTCATCAAAATGAACAGCTCTCCCGCCAACTTTCGCATCTTCGGGCCGGACGAGACCATCTCCAACGGCCTTGTCGCGACTCTGGAAGGGTCGCCGCGCCAGTGGGAGGGAGCCATCCTTGCGACCGACGAGTTCCAGAATCCCGTGGGTCAGGTGATGGAAATGCTCAGTGAACACCAGTGCGAAGGCTGGCTCGAGGGTTACCTCCTGACCGGACGTCACGGTCTGTTCAACTGCTACGAGGCCTTCATCCACATCATCGATTCGATGCTCAACCAGCACGCCAAGTGGCTCAAGGTCACCAACCACATTCCGTGGCGGCGCAAGATTGCATCGCTCAACTACCTGCTTGCCTCGCACGTCTGGCGCCAGGACCACAATGGCTTCACGCACCAGGATCCAGGTTTCATCGACCATGTGGTCAACAAGAAGGCCGAAGTGGTGCGCGTCTACCTGCCGCCAGATGGCAACTGCCTGCTATCCGTCATGGATCATTGCCTGCGCAGCCGGCACTATGTCAACGTGGTCGTGGCGGGCAAGCATCCGGCGCCACAGTGGCTGACGATCGAGCAGGCCGTCACCCATTGCGCCGAGGGGATCGGCATCTGGCCGTGGGCCAGCAACGACCAGCATGAAGCCCCCGATGTCATCATGGCGAGCGCGGGCGATGTACCGACGCTTGAGACACTGGCGGCGATCACGATTTTGCGAGGCGCCATGCCGGACCTGCGGATACGCATGGTCAACGTGGTGGACCTGATGAAGCTGCAGCCCAAGTCGCAGCATCCGCACGGGTTGGATGATGATGACTTCGATGCCCTGTTCACGCGCGAGACGCCAGTGATCTTTGCCTTTCATGCATATCCGGCACTGATCCACAAACTGACCTACAAACGGACCAATCACGACAACATCCATGTGCACGGCTATCAGGAGGAAGGCACCATCACCACACCTTTCGACATGACGGTGCTCAACGAACTCGACCGCTTTCACCTCGCCATCGATGTCATCAATCGGGTCAGCCGCATGGGTAGCGCCGGGGTCTACCTGAAGCAGCAGCTCGAGGACAAGCTGATCGAGCACAGGCGCTACATCAACGAGCACGGGCAAGACATGCCCGAGATTCGAGATTGGCAGTGGGCTCTCAAATAATGCGCCGCCTGCCTGGTGCTTGCCCTGCCTTGATAACGAGCTGTTCGAAAGCCGACACGATTGCGTCGACATGAAGATTCTTGTAGGCCAGCGGACCATCTTCCTTCTCATGATGGATGATCATGGTGGCGTTGGCCTCGAACACCAGGATCTGATCATCATGTAGCGTGAAATCGATGCCGCAGTAATCAAGTCCGAGACGCGCCCCGATCGCGATCAGGGCGGCCCATGCCGGTTGGCCCAGCGAGACCTGCGGGTGTTCGAGAAAGTGGCACTCCTCGGCCAGCTTGCACGCGGCCTCGGTCATGCCGGCAGAGAAATAATGCACCATCCAGTGCGACGAAATCGCCAGATGGTAAGGAAACGGGCGACCGCCGATGAAGATGACGCGGTACTTGCGAAAGCTTTGGTCCGCGCCACGACTGTCGACGAACTCGGTGGCGTAGATCGCCCCGGGTGGGCGGCTCGCTCGCACCTCGATCAACCAGCGTTTAAGGGCCGACCGATCGCTGATCAGGGACACCGAGTCGCCACCGTGGCTTTCAGCACAGCGCATGATGAGCGCTGCTGATCGAAGGCGATCAGCAAGACCTGCGACAACCTCGCCGTCTGCCGTCCCGGGCTCAAAGCGGACGACCGGCGGCACCAGAACATTGCAGATCGAGGCGAGTGTTGCTTCCAGTCGATCGCGGCGTGTTGCCAGCACGCGCTCTGGCAGATTCAGCAGCGCAAGCTTAAATGACGCGAGGAACCGTGTCAGCGCTGGTGAGGTGGCGGTACTGCAATCCGGATCACCCACGGCATTGAACACCAGGTCGCAGTCCGGCACCTCGATGTCGCCGCGCTGATAGTCGACCATACATTTGATCAACGTGAAACGCTCGATCGGAAGCAAGCTGTCGGTGGGAACGTTGCCAAGGCCAGCTGCGCATGCCATTGCGATTCGGGCAACCGGCTGCGCTGCGTGGTGGCTGAAGATCCACTGATCCCGGTACGCCAGCTCGACGTGCTGGTCAGCCGCGCGCCAGTCGCCGCGATTGCGCAGCAAGGCGGCCAGGTTCTGATGCGCAACCGCCATGCGTGGATCCATTTCAAGCACCACCCGGTACCACTTCTCTGCAGCAAGATGGCCATGCTGGAAGTAGCCAGTCGCAAGGTTGTAGAGCAACACCGGATTGTTGTGCTCGAATGCATCGGCCGCGATATGCGCCGCAGCAGCCTTGAGCTCCTGTCCGGCGAGGCGGTAGACGGTTTCAAGGCGACGCTGAATTTCTGCATTGAGCATCCAGCGAGCCTCCGCCTGTTCCAACAGGCGCACGGCAGCGTCAATCTCTCCATGCTGCAGGGTCTGATGCGCGCGTTCGAGCAGCTGATCGAGAGATCGGCTCGCCGCCTCATCCGCAGTGTCGTCGTTCAAGGAGCAGCCTCGCGGCTAGTCTCACGAGGCAGTCGGGCTGACACCAGCCAGCGCCAGGAATGCTCTGCTTGAAAACAAGCCCAGGAATAACATCGCACTGTCAGATAGCAACAAGCCATGACATCGAATGACGGCGACATGCGAAGGGTCCGGATTGGCGCCGCCGGGCGCGCCACCTGAACTCACCTGGCATTGGGTGCTACGAGGAAAGTGGCTAGCTGGAGTGGTGGGGACTGCGAGGCTCGAACTCGCGACCAATTGATTAAGAGTCAACTGCTCTACCAACTGAGCTAAATCCCCTCGGCGCGGATTATAGCAAAACCGGCCGGAACATAAAACAGCGCCATTTCATCGCTGCTTTTGCGTCGATCTGCAGGCGGTTTCAGCACATCAGCCAGCAAGGCCCGCGCTCGATCCCGGCCAAAGCGGAAACGTCGAAAAAGTTCGCCATGGCCCCGGCAGCACAAGGCAAGCCGCTCAAGATCGGGGGACGCCGGCCAGGTAGTGCCTTCGCACTATAGGGCGCTGCCCTTTTTTTGACTTAAAGTCGTGCGGCACTCGATCAACGCTGGCGGCTCGGGGACGCTGCATGAGCCATCCAGCCTGCCCCGAAATGCACTGCCCCACGGAAAGCCTTCGGGCTTCTGGCTTCACATCGCGCGCGAGGCGCATCCAAACCAATGAATACCCTGCTCTACCTGTGCTACGGACCACGCAGAAACTTTGAAGAAGCACGCTATTCGATCCTGTCGGTCCTGCGGCTGCAGCAGGACGCGCCAGCGACCTTTCGGATTGTCATCTACACCGACGCCCCCGACGCCTTTAGCGACTTCGCACTCGAGACCGTCACCATTTCCAGCGAAACGCTGACCGCCTGGATGGGCGGCTCTGATTACATCCATCGTCGCAAGACCATGACCGTAATCGACGCTCTCGAGCGCTTTAAGGGCTGCGTCGCATTTATCGACTGTGACACCTATTTCCTGAAACCGGTGGACCAGCTGTTCTTGCGCATCGGCCCGGGGCACGCTTGCCTGCATCTGATTGAAGGCCGGCTCGAAGAAACCCGCAGCGCAGTCGACCAATCTGTCAGCGATCTGGTTCGGGATCACCAGTTCTTCGACACGAAAGGAAAAGCGCTCCAGATTTCAACGGACGGCCGCATGTGGAACTCGGGTGTGATCGGGATCCACCACGACGATCTACCCTTGATGCTCGAAGCTTTGAATCTGACTGACCAGATGTGGCCGAAGCTCAAGCCCTGGGCGCCTGGCAAGAAGGCGCACCATCTCGAGCAGTTCGCCACCGGCTACTTCCTGGAACGCCTGCAGCTGAGCGAGTGCGACGACATTGTCTATCACTACTGGCCAGAGCACCTGCGCGATCCATTCGCCAAAGAGGTCGGCCACCTGGTGCATCCGTCCAGGGGCATGTCGCTGCAAGAACTCGCCAACCAAGCCTACCAGCAACGTCCGCAGGCTGACCTGTTCCGCAAATTCAAGATGCGGGTGCGCGAATTTCTGCGCAGCGCCGGAGTGCGGGTGCCAGGCATCAGGAACAGCGCCTGATCGCGCGGTTCAGGCCAGAGCGCGCGAGCGCACCTGCCGATACATGCGACGCGCCGACAGGGGCAGCAAGCGGGCGCCAATCTGGATGCACAGGCTTTTGAGTGCCTGCCTCAGGATGCACCAGTCATAGAGCAACGCGGCGCGGCTGAGCAGACCCTTTCTGAGAAGGCGCGCGCAGGCGATGCCCCAGTGACGCCGCACCTCGGGCAGCTGATCGACGATCTCGCTGCGATGCCGGCGCAAGATGTCGCGGATCGCTACGCAGTCCGAGGGTTCCAGTTCATAGGGCCGATACGAATTGAGTTCCAGCAGTTTGGCAGCCGCCGCGAACTGGAGATAACGCTTCTCGGTCTCGCTCAGTGCCAGGGCCGCCGTGTGCAGCATGTCCGCAAAACGCCCGCAACGGCGCCAGTGCGCCACGTCTTCGGGTGCGAATTCGAGATCGCCTCGGTTGGCGCGACGGCGCTGTGCGGAAATCGCCGAGAGCTGCGAATTCATTGCAGAGATACGCCCGTTGACGATCGAGCGGCTCGAGAC
>CAZZVZ010000290.1:0-4793 GCA_964657655.1 Gammaproteobacteria bacterium
TGAACGCCCGGCGATATGCCACAGCGTCGACAGTTCGGTGATCGACGGCACCACTTGATGCTCGGCAAAGTAGTCCTGCAGAACCGTGATGTAGTCGCTAAGATTCGAGCGTGGTCGCGCCATGATCGCCAGATGTGAATGATCGTTCACCGAGCTTAAACGCACTCCACCAGTCCGTCAAGCATCTGTCAGGCGTCAGCCACAGTCCTCCGTCTCCAATCACACCCTCAAAGCTCAACTCACCATGCAATCCTGTCTTCAGCCCGTTTCCCCCACGACCATTCCTGTCGCTGGCAGCAGCGACCTGTTTCACGTGCGCCGCATCTACTGTGTCGGGCGCAACTACGCAGCGCACTCAAGGGAAATGGGCGGTGATCCGACGCGCGAGGCGCCTTTTTTCTTCTGCAAGCCGGCTGATGCAGTGCGAACTGCAGGCGCAGACGGCGTGGTCAAGATCCACTACCCAGGTCAGACCCGCGACTACCACCACGAGCTGGAACTGGTGGTGGGTCTCGCCTCGGGAGGACGCAATATCGGTGTCAACGATGCCATGAAGCACGTGTTTGGATATGCGGTCGGACTCGACATGACGCGCCGTGACCTGCAGGCCGATATGAAGGCCAAGGGCCGGCCCTGGGAAGTCGGCAAGGCATTTGACGAATCGGCTCCGGTCGGCACGATGGTGAAAGCCTCTGACGTCGACGTCGCACGGGCCGCCTTGCGCCTGACCGTTAACGACAAGCCGCGCCAGGCGTCGACGATCGACCAGATGATCTGGTCGACGGCCGAAATCATCGCCAACCTGTCGACTTATTTCGACCTGCAGGCTGGCGACATCATTTTCACAGGAACGCCAGAAGGTGTGGCCGCGATGCAGGCCGGCGATGAGGCGCTTGCCGAAATCGACGGACTGCCCGCGCTCAAGGTCAGATTACTGCAGCCCTACTAGCTCGCACAGCGCGGTCATTCGGGGTGCGGCGCGTAGGACTCGAAGATGGTCTGGAGCTGCGGACTGATCGGCATGTTGATGCGCTCGCCTGAGGGCAGGCGGCGCATGAACCAGCGATCGTAGATGTGCGAAAAATCGTCCGCCTCGGCCATCTCGGTAAACGACTTCACCACCACCGCATTGAGCTCGTCGTCGCCCTTGCGGAACATGATGCCGTACGGCTCATACGACAGGAAGTCACCGGTCACGGTGAGATCCTTTTGCGAACGATTCTTGGCAATCAGGCCATACAAAATCGCGTCATCGGTGGCAAATGCATCGGCTTGACCGGCGATCAGTTTGGCGTAGGAGTCGGCATGGTCGGTGCCATAGATGATGGAAAACGGCACCTTGAAGCGCGACGAGATATCTCGCATCGCCTTGTCGTTGGTGGTACCGGTCGTGACCACCACGGTCTTGCCGGCGAGATCCCGAAAACCCTTGATGGCCGATCCCTGGCGCACCATCAGCTTGGTGCCGGCCACGAACATGACCGGCGAGAAAGCCACTTCCTTGCGCCTTTCCGGATTGTTGGTGGTCGATCCACACTCGAGGTCGATCTGGCCACTTTCGAGTGCCGAGATGCGTGTATCGGAGCTGACCTTGACCCAGTTGATGGTCAGTTCATGTCCGACCTCTTCTGCAATTGCAGAGACC
Source organism: Gammaproteobacteria bacterium (assembly GCA_964657655.1). Lineage (GTDB taxonomy): Bacteria > Pseudomonadota > Gammaproteobacteria > Burkholderiales > Burkholderiaceae_D > CAJCIC01. Next base: position 1,646 of record CAZZVZ010000290.1, read on the forward strand.
ACGTTGCGACACAGGTCAATCGAGTAGCCAATCGGTGCACCATCGGCTCCAAGATAGGAGAACGGCACCGAAGAGTCGCGGTAACCGATCGAGACTGTGCCCGTGGCCTGCGCCTTCTTGAGCGTCCCGAGCAGCTCGGTACCACTGACTTGCGCCAGACTGGCAGCGCACAGCGTCATCGCGGCCATGCCGAGCAAGATCCGCGACAGCGTCTTGGTGTTCAAGCGACCCCCGGTCACTGGCGCAGGCGCGGTGCTCGCGCTCATGCCGCTTTGGCAAGCGGCACGACCTCGACCGCTTCTGAATCGCGCGCCGCGAGATGCGCCGCAGCTTCCTCTTCACTCAGAAGTCCGCCCTCGAATTTGGCCACCACGGCCGAGGCAATCGAATTGCCGACCGCGTTGGTGGCAGAACGCCCCATGTCGAGGAAGGTGTCGACGCCCAGAATCAGCAGCAGACCCGCCTCTGGAATGTTGAACTGATTGAGCGTTGCTGCAATCACCACCAGCGAGGCGCGTGGCACACCGGCCATCCCCTTGGAAGTCAGCATCAGGATCAGCATCATCGTGATCTGGGTGCCAAGGGTGAGCGGAATGTTGTAGGCCTGGGCGATGAACAGCGTCGCGAACGTGCAATACATCATCGAGCCGTCGAGGTTGAACGAATACCCCATCGGCATCACGAAGGCTGCAATCTTGCGCGCCACGCCGAAACGATCCAGTGCATCGAGAATCTTCGGATAAGCAGCTTCCGAGCTGGCAGTGGCAAACGACAGGAGGAACGCCTCCTTGATTTCGCTCAGCAGCTTGGTGATGCGACGCCCGAGGAAGAGATAGCCGGCAAATGCGAGGATGCCCCACAGCAACACCAGGCCGACGTAGAAATCGCCCATGAAAACCGCGAACTTCAAAAGAATCGCAAGCCCGTTGGTGGCCACCGTGGCGGCCATGGCAGCGAACACGGCAACCGGTGCCATCTTCATGACGTAGCCGGTGATCTTCAGCATCACGTGCGACACGTCCTCGATCACCTTGACCAGCGTAGCGGCCGTCTCGCCAAGCGCTGCGAGTGCAATGCCGAAAAACATCGAGAACACCACGATCTGCAGGATCTCGTTGTTGGCCATGGCTTCTGCGAACGAACGCGGCACCATGTGGCCGACAAAATCCTTGAGTGTGAACTTGGAGGTTGCAAGATTGGTCGCAGCGCCAATATCCGGCAGCGGCAAGCCAAGGTTTTCACCGGGCTTCAGGATGTTGGCGAGCGTCAGACCAAGCACCAGCGAGATCAGCGAGGCAGTCACGAACCAGGCCATGGAACGAGCGAAGATGCGACCCATGGTCTTGGCATCGCCCATGTGTGCGATACCGACCACCAGCGTCGAGAACACCAGCGGGCCGATCAGCATCTTGATGAGACGCAAAAAGATGTCCGACAGCAAGGAGATGTATCCCGCGATTTCGGTGGCTGCCTTCTTGTCGGGGAAATTCGTGAAAATCATGTAGCCCACCACGATCCCGAGAATCATCGCAATGAAGATCAGCAGCGCCATGGGCGTCTTCTTTTTCGCGACGACGGGTAAAGAGGTGGGCTGTGCGTTCATGCGAAAATTCCTTGAGAGAGACAAAAGGGCGCAACAAATCCGCAATAAATACGAACTTTCATGACACTGACTTATAGCTGTGCGCGGGCCTAGCGGTCAAGGGGGCACGCCTGCGTGGTTGCGCGAATGCCGACCGACAGACGTGGGCCGGCGCATGGGCCTTGCGGCTAACGCAACAGCCGGGCCAGCAAGCGCCAGTGCCCGACCGGCGCGTAGCGCTGCAGTGCATCGATAACACGTGCGTCGGTGCCGATCAGCAGCCTCTTCCGGCGCGCTGCGATGGCATTCACGATGCGCCCAGCCGCCTGTTCGGGTGTGGTCTGCGCGGATTTTGTGAAGCGCCGGTCAAGCTCGGTCTGATGCTTGGCCGAAAGTGCACCGACCGCGCGCGCATTGCGCACGATGGCAGTGCGGATGCCCCCGGGGTGCACCGTGAGGACGCGTACCGGACCGTCCTGCAACTCGTGCATCAGCGCCTCGGAAAACCCGCGCAATGCGAATTTGCTCGCGGCGTAGGCACTCTGCCCGGCAGGCGCGATCAGCCCGAATACGCTCGACATGTTGACGATCACGGGCTCGCGGCCCTGCTGCAGGGTCGACAGGAAAGCGCGCGTGATGCGCACCGGCGCTGCAAAATTGAGCTGCATCAGCCAGTCGAAGTCAGCTGCAGCGATATCAGCGAAATTGCCAAGCACGGTGGCACCGGCATTGTTGATCAGGCCGTCGAGGCCGCCGTGCTGCTGCAGCACCTGTTCTTTCAGGCGCTCTGGCGCATCGGCCGCGGTCACGTCCATGACGTGCAGCGAGATGCGGCTGGAGGTCGATCCGAGCTGCTGCCCGAGCGCGCCGAGCAGCTCGCCATTGATATCGACCAGCGCCAGATTGGCGCCGGCCGTGGCCAGCTGCAGCGCCAGCGCACGGCCGATCCCCTGGGCCGCGCCCGTGACCATAAAGGTATGACCTGCAATCAGTTGATGGGACATGCTGTATTGGCCGCTCACTTTGTTTTTCTGCGCGCTAAAGTATCATGCAGCGTGAAATCAGCTGTCCGTGCCCTGGTCCGAGCCTCGCGCGCAGCCGGCCTCGCCGCACGAGCAAGACCCTATACATGAATGCTGTAACGACCCGAATCGCAACAGACCTGGGCTGGCGCCAAGTGCTGGCCCGCATTGCGCTCGCTCTGTGCCTGGTGATGGCGCAGTACGGCGCCAATCTGCATGAGCTCAGTCATGCGGTGCAGCCGGTCGGCCAGCACGACGACTCATCGTTGCCGCACGACGAGCTGTGCGTGAAATGTCTGGCGTTCGCGCACATCGGCCATTCCATGACGAGCGCACTGGCGCTTTTCATACCGGCCAGCTATGACTTCGAAGTTCCCGTCAGCGTAATCGAGCACGGACGTCTCGTCGTGCTCGAGCCCGCCTACCAGAGCCGCGCTCCTCCGCGTCACTCCTGAATCGAGCGAGCCTTGCTGCAAGGCTCATCTGCCCATTCATTCAGGAGTTTGTTTCATGCCGACCTTCAGGCTTGGCGGCAGGAAGAAAT
>CAZZVZ010000291.1:0-4756 GCA_964657655.1 Gammaproteobacteria bacterium
TTGTGCGCGCCCTGGGCGAACGAGTCAATTCGCCTGCGACACTCTAGCGCACAAAGCGTCCGGGACGCGGCTGCGCCAGTCTGCTGCTTCACGTCGCAGCGACGCTCGCCGGGACAAACGCTGGCGCGGGCCTTGGCTTGCCCACCGGAAACGGCGCTCTGCGCGTCAACACCAGCTTTCCTTTCACCATTCCGGTTGCCAGCAGAGCCAGTGCCTCGCGCGCAGCGAGCAGATCAAAGGTGCGCGCGACGGCGGCGATACAACGGTGCTGAACAGTGACTTCTTGAACCATTTCCATTCGACGGATAAACGTCAGTCGGGCATTCTTATGGGTGTTCATTCGGCTGGCTTCCCTGAGAGATTGTGGGGTTGTGGTGATTCCCAGTTTCTCAGTTCCAGTCCGAATGAACACCTACAACCTATTGAAACATCACAGCTAGCGCGCGTGCAGCACTTTCGATTCGACGATGTGGGTGCCCTCGGGCGCTGCCAGCGCATAGGCCAGCAGCACGCGCGCCAGATGGTGATCCGTGATCGGCCGATAGGCGAGCGGCGTTATTGGCGCCAGAAGACGGCCGAGACGCTGCGCCATCGATTCGCCGCCACGCTGTGGTTGCTTCAAGGCATCGCGGTCGCCAAGCAGCAGCGAAGGTCGTGCGATGACAAGGGAACGAAAGCCGATCTGCAGGAGCGCCGCCTCCGCTTCGGCCTTGACGCGGCTGTAGAAAAACCGTGACCCTGGTGATGCCCCGGCTGCGCTTACCATTACAAAACAGGACACTCCGGCTTGCCGGGCAACCTTGGCAAAATCAGTCACAAGCTCGAGATCGACATGCCGGAACGCTGCCTCGGAGCCGGCGACCTTGATGGTCGTGCCAAGGCAGCAGATTGCGGCATCCGCACCCGGCACGGTCGCTGCGGCAAGGTGATCGAAATCACAGATGACTTCCCTGACGCCTGCAACGGCAGGCTGAAGCGGTTTGCGCAGCAGCGCGATCGGCTCGATTGCCGGATTGCCAGCGCTCTGGCGCAAGACACTGACGCCGATCAGACCGCTGCCACCCGCCACCAGGATCTTCTTCACGCGCGGCCCCTCGATGACGCAGCAGGCAATGTTTTTTTCTGGCCTGGCGCGGTGTCTATGGAATTGAATACCCTGACGCCTGGCTCGCTCTGCGCGATGGCCCGGCATACCAGGGCTGCAACGCGCTTCTTGTCGCTGGTCTTCTGATGCGCTGGGATCATGATTCTCAGTTGGTCGAGCAGCGCCCATGCAACCCGCTGTACCAGCGCTGCGCCCTGGCGCGAGGCCTCGCGTTCCTGTGCCGGTCGGATCACGGTCAGCTGGCTGAACCATTTCACCAGTTGCAACTCGACCGCGCCGACCACCAGCCCTTCGAACGAAATGGATTGCAGGTGTGCGGCAGTCGGTGCCACAACCACCAGCCTGGCCACGCCGCGCTGCTGCAGCCGTTCGCTGGTGGCAAGCAGTTCGCTCTCTTCGAGGTGCGCGAATACCGCGTCACGACCATAGTAGGAAGCCGGTTTGCCACCCAGCACCAGCACGCCGACCTGTGGTCCCGGGCTGGCGTCCCCGGACGCTGCACCCAATTCGCGGTAGCTGAGCTTGAGCTCACTCGAAGGTAACGGTGCTGTCGTGACCACCTCGATATGGGCCACCGACGGATCGCCCAGCAGGGCCACCAGGACCGCCTCGCCGAGACTGCCTGCAGCGCCGTAGAGCAGCACCTTGTGGCCGGCAGCTGGCCGCGCGCCTGGCGAGAGCGATAACGAGGCGGCCAGCGCGTTGGCGGCCGTCATGCTCTAGTCCGAGGCGAGATTGAGATTGAGTTGCGAGCGCGACTCGGCATCTGCCTCGTTGGCGTGATGTCGCTTGAATTCGATATGGTCGAGATACTCCGGGCTGACGTCGCCGGTGATGTAATGACCATCGAAACAGGACGCCTCAAAGCTCGTGATATGCGGCGCCACATCAGTCACGGCGCGCTTCATGTCGGCGATACTCTGGTACACCAGTTGATCAGCGCCGATGGCTTCGCGAATCTGTTCGTCGTCGCGACCATAGGCGATCAGTTCCGAGCGGGTCGGCATATCGATGCCGTAAACATTTGGAAAACGGACCGGCGGTGCTGCGGATGCAAACACCACGCGGTTGGCGCCCGATTCGCGCGCCATCTGCACGATCTGGTTGCTGGTCGTGCCGCGCACGATCGAGTCATCCACGATCAGCACGTTCTTGCCCTTGAACTCGACACCGATCGGATTGAGTTTCTGGCGCACCGACTTCTTGCGCACCGCCTGGCCCGGCATGATGAAGGTGCGGCCCACGTAGCGGTTCTTGATAAAGCCTTCGCGATACTCGATCCCGAGTTTCAAGGCCAGCTGCATGGCAGCCGGCCGGCTCGAGTCGGGGATCGGCATGACCACATCGATATCGCCGAACTGCAGTTCACGGCGGATCTTCTCGGCCAGGTACTCACCCATGCGCAGACGTGCGGCATATACCGAGACGCCATCCATCAACGAGTCGGGTCGCGCCAGATAGACGTATTCGAAAATGCAGGGATTGAGCGTCGGGTTGTCAGCGCATTGCTGCGAATAGAAATTACCGTCGACATCGATGAACACCGCTTCACCTGGCGCCACGTCACGCAGCAGTTCGAAGCCCTGGCCCTCGAGCACCACGGATTCGGAGGCAACCAGATAATCGAAACCACGATCAGTCGGCGCGCGGCCGATCACCAGCGGGCGAATGCCGTAAGGATCGCGAAATGCCAGAACACCGTAACCGGCGATCTGCGAGACCACTGCATATGAACCACGCACCCGCTTGTGCAAGCCGGCCACTGCCTTGAACACGGCAGCGGGATCGAGTGAATAGCCAGCCGTGGCCATCTGCAGCTCGTGCGCCAATACATTGAGCAGAACCTCTGAATCGGATTCGGTATTGATATGGCGACGATCGATGCGATACATCTCGTCTTTCAACTGTTCCCAGTTGGTCAGATTGCCGTTGTGGGCGAGCGTGATGCCAAACGGTGCATTGACGTAGAACGGTTGTGCCTCCTGTGCGTTGCCGGCCGATCCTGCAGTTGGATAGCGCACCTGCGCGATCCCCATGGTGCCTGGCAGGTCGCGCATGTTGCGCGTGCGAAACACATCGCGCACCAGGCCCGCGCCCTTGTACATGTTGAAGGTCTTGCCGATACCTGTGGCGATCCCTGCGGCGTCCTGGCCACGGTGCTGCAGCAGCAACAGGCTGTCATACAGCAGCTGGTTGACCGGCACATTGGAAACCACACCGACGATACCGCACATAAGTGGCTTTCTATTGCGAAAATCAGTAATGCACGTGCTCGGCCCACGCATCGGGCAAGAGCGGCTTGATGGAGCGCACCGCTTGCTCGGCAAGCGGCGCAGTAAACGATTCGCGCCAAAATGGCTGGCGCGGCAGGGCCGTCAGGCCAGCGAGGATAACAGCAGTCAGGATGATCAGCACGCCTCTTGCGAGTCCAAACAAGCCACCCAATCCACGATCTGCAAGCACCAGCCCCGAGGCCCGCAGCAGCATGCCGATGGCAGCGGAAATCAGCGCCGCAATAATCAGTGTTCCGATGAACAAAATCGCGAAAGCTGTGATGAGGCGAACCGTCACGCCTGGCACTGCTGGCGGCAGCATCCCGGCCAGATTCTCGGCAAAACGGTTGGCCACCACGAACGCTGCGATCCAGCCGAGCAGCGACAGAATTTCCCTGACCAGACCTCGAATCACGCTGATGATGATCGAACTGACCAGGACCGCCGCCACCACCGCGTCAAGCCACGTCATCGCAATCGGCTCAAAGCGTCACGACTGAGCCATCGTATCCAAGACCCTTGACCTTCTCGCGTGCTGCCTCGGCTGCCTCGTGTGTGGCAAAAGGTCCGACCCGAACGCGCGTCCTTGGGCCCTGGGCAGTCGAAAGGTTCTCCGTATAAGGTTTCAACCCCGCCGCCTGCAGCCGGTCGCGCACTTCCTTGACCTTGTCTGCGTTCGAAAACGCACCGATCTGCACGGCGAAGCTCTCTGCACCGTGATCCGATGATGTTGATGTGGGGGTGATGTCCTTGCCTTCAAGCGCTGCCAGTGCACGCGGGTCATCGCTGTGGCCTGGTGGCGGGCTCTTGGCTGCAGCCTTGTCGGATTTGACCTCTGCCGGCTTGGCGCTGGCGGCCGGGCTGGCTGGCACATTGGCGCGCACGCTGGCAGCATTGGACGCCGGCGTCGGCGCTGGACTGGCGCCAGACGCGGGCGTACTGGTGGCTGGCAGCGGCGCGCTGGATGCGAGCGGCGCACTGGCGCTGGGCGCTGCAGCGCCGGTTCTTGCCGAACTTTCAGCGGCCGTCAGCGGCGCGCCGGGGACCAGCGCGCTTTGCGCCGCAGCAGGGGCGGCGGGCGCAGGTGCGCTACTGCCAGCGGCACTGCTGCCTGCAGGCACGGGTAGCGCAGGATTGAAACTGGAATTTTGCGAGGGAATCTCAACCGACAGGTCATCGCTTGCGTTTTTCGGCTCGGAATCGAACACCATGGGCAGCAGGACCACGGCGCCCAGAACCAGAGCGATTGCGCCGATCAGGCGACGGCGTGCACGCTTCTTGGCAAGCTCGAGCGGATCGAGCGGATCAACCGATGCATCGCGTCTGGCGGCGCGCCTGCCGCGTGCGCGATCTGTGCTCGCGTCACCCGATGCTGCCT